>JAHIQV010000557.1 GCA_018903185.1 Gammaproteobacteria bacterium
CAACAAGGGGGAGTTCGTGGCCGTGCAAGGGGCTGATCTCGACATTCCGACCGGACGCACGCTGGGGGTGATCGGTGAGTCGGGCTCGGGCAAGTCCACGCTTGCGCTGGCTGCGCTGGGCCTGCTGCCGCACCAGGGCAGCCTGCAGGTGACCGGGACCGACTGGAGCGAAGCACGCAAGACGGGCCAGAGCCGAGCCCTGCGTCAGCGCATCCAGGTCGTCTTTCAGGATCCGTTTTCTTCGCTGTCCCCACGCATGACGGTGGAGCAGATTGTGGGCGAAGGCCTGCTGGTCCACGAACCCGGGATGTCGGTCGCACAGCGACGTGAGCGGGTGGTCGCAGCGCTCGCCGATGTGGGGCTGGTGGACGACCCTCGCCATGGCGGCGACTGGCTGCAGCGCTACCCCCACGAGTTTTCCGGCGGCCAGCGCCAGCGCCTGGCGATTGCGCGCGCGCTCATCGTGGGGCCTCAACTGCTGGTGCTCGACGAGCCCACGAGTGCGCTGGACGTGACGGTGCAGAAACAGGTGCTCGCATTGCTGCAGCGTCTGCAGCGCGAGCGGGAGCTGAGCTACTTGCTGATCACCCACGACGTGGACGTGATCGCTGCCATGGCCCACGAGGTCGTGGTGATGAAAGACGGGGTATTGCTCGAACGGGGTCACGTGGACCGGGTGCTGCAACAGCCGCAACATCCCTACACCCAGGCGCTGGTTCGGGCCGCTGCCTGAGCTGCGTGTGCGGGCTTGAACTAACATCACTCCCCAGCATTGGCCGCCGTGGCGCGTCTTCGCGCGAACCCCTTCCACCCTCATCCATGACCCAGACCCTACCGCCAGCGCCTTCCCCAACTGCCGCCGTGCCCGTGGACATGATTTCGCCAGTCCGCTGGGTCGAAAGAGGCTGGGACGATCTGCGGGCCAACCCGATACCGGGGCTGGCTCACGGCGCGTTGATCACGGCCTTCGGCTGGTTGCTGATGTGGGCGGCGCGCGAGAAATTCTGGCTGCTTGCAGGGGCCTTCTCCGGCTTCCTGATCGTCGCCCCGGTGCTGGCGACCGGCCTGTACCACGTCAGCCGTGAACGAGCCGTCGGGCGGCAGGCGGGCCTGGCCGATGTGTTCGCGCTGTGGCGCACGTTTGATGGGCGCCTGGTGCGCTTTGGCCTGCTGCTGGGCCTGGCGGGTACCGGCTGGGTATTGACCTCCGCCGGCCTGATCACACTTTGGTCCGAGATCCCTATCAACAAGCCGGTTGATTTTTTGCGCCACGTGGTGCTGGTGCGGGAACCCGGCCTGTTCGAGGTCTGGCTTCTGATGGGCTCGCTGCTCGCTGCGCCGGTTTTTGCCTCCAGCGTGGTCGCCATACCGATGCTGGTGGACAAGAGCGTTCCCGTCAGCATGGCGGTGACAGCGAGTTGGCGCGCCGTGGCCGATCACCCCGGGCCGCTGGTCTGGTGGGCGGTGCTGATCGGCATGCTGGTGGGCATGGGCATGATCACCGCCTTGCTGGGCCTGATCGTGGTCATCCCCCTGGTGGCCCATGCCAGCTGGCACGCCTACCGCGACCTCTGCCCCGAACCCCCCACGTCCACGGCGCCCGCCGTCTGAGCCGCACCGCGACCGTTTTCCATGGAAACCACCCTTTTCGGCTACACCGAGGGCCAGATCGCCCAGTTCGGCTTGACCTTCGGTGTCGGCGCGTTCATCCTGTACATGCTGTTCATCGTGTTCAACCTCGCGTTGGAGTCCAAGGCGGGCAAATTCGGCTCGTTCATCCTGTTTCTGGTGCTCTCGCTGGGCATGCTGGGCTTTGTTGCCAAAAACATCATCCAGTGGGTGTTGGGTATTTGATGGCGTCGGTGGCTCGGATATTGCAATAGGGGTCTCGGACAGGTTACAATGCGAGCTTCACGACCAAATGGGCGGGTTACTACCGGCCCATTTTTTTTGGCCGAACGCTTTTCCAACCAACACCGAACAAGGCAGATACCGCACCAATGGCCTGGCAAGAAACCGTCACGCAAACCGTCACTGGACTGGGTTTTGACCTGGTGGATCTGGAGCGTTCCGCCGGTGGTTTGTTGCGTGTCACGATCGATCTGCCCTGGCAACCGCCAGAAGCGGGCCAGCCCGCACCGGTGCCCCGGTTCGTGACGGTGGAAGATTGCGAGAAGGTGACGCGCCAGCTGCACTATCTGCTGGAAGTCGAAGGTCTCGAATACCGCCGGCTGGAGGTGGGTTCGCCGGGTATCGATCGTCCCTTGCGTCATGAAGTCGACTACATCCGTTTTGAGGGTCACATGGTTGACCTCACGCTGAAGGCGCCGATCGGCGTCACGGATTCGGGCATTTCCGCCAGTCGAAAAAAGTTTCGCGGCACGCTGGAGCGGGCTGCTGATGGGGTTTCCTGGCAACTGGTCTGGAGCGATGCGCCCGAACCCAAGCCCGGGCAGCGTGTGAGCAAGAAGCGCGTTCCGCCGCCGTTGCAGGCGCTGGGCTTTGTGCTGGACGATGTCCAGCAGGCCCGGTTGGCGCCTATTGTGAATTTCAAGGGTCGCCAGTCGGCTTCAGGTGGATCGGATCCGGTTTGAAGTGTGATTTGTGCGAACCATTTATGCAAAAAATGTTTGTGACTCTGGAAAAGAGCTTCGGAAAGGTGGGCGAGTGATATGAACCGCGAAATGTTGATGCTGATCGATGCCATCTCGCGCGAGAAAAATGTCGAACGGGACATTGTGCTGAGCGCTGTGGAACTGGCGCTGGCCTCGGCCACCAAAAAACTCTACAAGGGCGACGTGGACATCCGCGTGGCCATGAGTCCGGACGATGGCTCGTACGAGACTTTCCGCCGCTGGCTCGTCGTGCCCGACGAAGCGGGCCTGCAGAATCCCGATGCCGAGGAACTGCTGACCGATGCGCGCGATGAAATTCCCGACATCGAAGAAGGCGACTACATCGAGAAGCCGGTTGAAAGTGTGCCCATCGGCCGCATCGGTGCCATGGCGGCCAAACAGGTGATCCTGCAGAAGATCCGCGATGCCGAGCGCGAGATGCTGCTCAATGACTTCATGTCGCGTGGGGACAAGATCTTTGTCGGCACCGTCAAGCGCATGGACAAGGGCGATCTCATCATCGAGAGCGGCCGTGTCGAAGGCCGTTTGAAGCGCAGCGAGACGATCCCGAAAGAAAACTTCCGGACCGGTGACCGCGTGCGCGCCATGATCATGGATGTGGACCTGACCCTGCGCGGCGCCCCCATCCTGCTGTCGCGATCAGCCCCTTCCTTCATGATCGAGCTCTTCCGCCAGGAGGTACCCGAGATCGAACAAGGCCTGCTGGAAATCAAGACCTGCGCCCGCGATCCCGGTTCACGCGCCAAGATCGCCGTGCTCTCGCACGACAAACGCATCGACCCCATCGGCACCTGTGTCGGTGTGCGCGGCTCGCGTGTCAACGGCGTGACCAACGAGCTCGCTGGTGAACGCGTCGACATCGTGTTGTGGTCCGAAGACCCGGCCCAGTTCGTCATTGGCGCACTGGCGCCAGCCAACGTGGTCTCGATCGTGGTGGACGAAGAGCGTCACGCCATGGATGTGGTGGTG
>JAHIQV010000558.1 GCA_018903185.1 Gammaproteobacteria bacterium
CTCATCGGTGGACTGATCTTTGGTGTCGGCATGGTCATGACGCGCGGCTGCGCCAGCCGCCTGCTGGTGCTCTCGGCCAACGGCAACCTGCGGGCGCTGCTCTCGGGACTGATCTTTGCCGTGACGGCGCAGGCTTCGCTCAGTGGCGTGTTGTCGCCCTGGCGCGAAACCATCGCCGGCTGGTGGACGGTGGACGGTGGCCCCGCGCGCAGCCTGCTGGCGGTGGTGGGCGTCGGCCCGATGGACGGGCTGGCTTTCGCCGCGGTGTGGCTGGTGACGGCGCTGTTTTTTGCCTACTACAGCGGCTGGGGTTTCTGGAAGTGGGCTGGCGGCATCGGCACCGGTCTGGCCGTGGCGCTGGCCTGGCTGGCCACCTACCAGGTGCTGGCGCATTCGTTCGAGCCGGTGCAGGTCCAGGGCATGACCTTCAGTGGCCCCTCGGCCGAATGGCTGATGCGCGTGCTGAGCAACCCGAACGACCCCTGGAACTTCGACCTCGGTCTGATGCCCGGCGTGTTCCTGGGCTCGCTGATCGGTGCGCTGGTGGGGCGCGACTGGAAGCTCGAAGGTTTCGGCGGCGGTTACACCATGCCGCGCTACATCATCGGTGCCGTCCTCATGGGTTTTGGCTCCATGCTGGCCGGTGGTTGCGCCGTGGGCGCGGGCATGACGGGCGGCGCGATCTTCGCCGTCACGGCCTGGGTGACGCTCGTGGGCATGTGGGTGGGCGGCGGTGTGGCCGACCGTGTGTTCGACGGGGCGCACAAGCCGGCACCCGCACCGGCACCTTCGCCCGAGCCGGCTCCCTTGGCGGCCAGCGCTCCGACGGCAGCGCCCTGAACAGAGCCTAACCGCGGCCGGTGCGGTGCAGCAGCCACCAGCCCGGCCCGGCCACCGCCAGCAGCAGCGCCGGAAAGCCCAGCGCCGGTGCCCAGTCCAGCATGGCCGCACCCAGCGCGGGCGCCAGCACGCCGCCCAGGGTGTACGACAGCACCAGCACGGCGGTGCTGTTGACCAGGGTGATGCCTTCTTCGCGCGAGCCGATGTCGATCATCGCCAGCGTGTAGAGGCTGCCGCCGGCGCCGCCCCATGAAAACGCCACCGCCGCCGCCAGCCAGGGCGTGCCCGCGACAAAAGGGATCAGCGCCGTGGCAGCCAGCGTGACGAGCGCGCACCAACGCATGAGCGCGAGGCGGGCGCTGCGCGGGTCACCCCAGCGGGGGAGGGCGCCCAAGCGGTCGGCCAGCAGCCCGGCGGGCAGCATCATGAGCGCGCTGCCCAGGCCACTGGCCGAGACCAGCAAGGCCGCCGCCGTCACGCCCAGCCCCAGACTCAGGCCGTACAGCGGCAGGATGGATGTGAGCCCACTTTCGAAGAAACCACCGACGAAACCCACCGTCATGATCAGCGGGTGCGCGCGCAGCGCGTGCCACACGCCTTGCAGGCCCACACGGGCGCTGTGGGCATCCGTGGCGCCCGGCAGCCTCGGGATCAACAGGCTCCACAGCAGGCCGAGGGTCATGCTGGCAAGCACGATCCACAGCGCCACCGGGCTCTGCGCGCCCACGGTGGCGAGCAGCGCGGGTCCGATGACGAAGGTGGTGCCCACCATGGTTTCAAACAGGCCCACCAGGCGCCCGCGCCGCTGCGGTGGCGCGAACTCGGCCACCACCGCCTCGGCCAGCACCCAGCGCAGGCCCGACGCCGCGCCGGCGACGAACTCGAACACAAACCAGGCGGGCAGCCAGCGGGTGAACAGGAACCCGGTCGTGCTGAGCACCGGCACCAGCGCCGCCAGCCACAGCGTGGGGCGCCGCCCCAGCCGCTGCGTGATCGCCGAGGCAAACGGCGTGATGGCGAACACGCCCACCCAGCCCGTGGCCGCCAGCAGGCCCGCCAGCGCGTTGGACACACCGTCGCCCTTGAGGCGCAACAGCAGCAGCGGCATGAGCATGAAGTAGCCCACCAGCTCAAAGAAGGTGGAGCCAAAGATGGCCACCAGGCCGAGGCGAGCTTGCGAGGGGGGTGATGCGGGCAGGGCCAGGCCGCCGTGGCCGGGCGGCAGCGGGTGTCCGCTCATCGGGCAGGCTCCGCCCTTCGGGCTGCGCTGCGAGTCCCTTTCGGAACGGCCGGACGGGGGCTCATGCGGTCCTTCCCTCGCGGCCAGCCAGCAGGGCCTGCACCACCTCGGAAAAGCCGGCACCACGCTCGCTCCGGGTCACATAGCGCGGGCGGTGGTCGAGCCGGTCCCAGAACCGCGCCACGTTGGCCACGCCCACGCTGTGCGGGAAGTGGCCGAACATGACCGCGTCGTTGGTCGAGTCGCCGACGTAGACCCAGTGCTCGGGCTCGGCGTCCAGATTCCGGCCGAGCTGTTCGCGCACCACCCAGCGCGCGCCCGCCAGTTTGTCGTGTTCGCCGATCCAGCCATTGACGTGGATGGAACTCACCGTGGCATGCAGGCCGCCCGCCTGCATCAGGCGCACCACCTGCGCGATGGTCGCACCGTCCAGCTGCGCGAACTCGCTGTGGTCGATGGCGATGTCGGTCTCGCGCCCGGGGCTGTCCTGCGACAGGCGGGTCTGCGGCAGCTCGCTCAGGATGCGCTGCGCCACCGCCTGCAGGCGTTCGAAGTTGGTTTGCCGTGTTGCTGTGTCCTGCAGGTAGGTCTTGTGCAGCGTGCCGCCCGGGTCGCGTGACAGCGCGACAGCGCCGTTTTCCGCCACGATGGCGTTCACCGGCCAGTCCAGCGCAAAGGCTTCGCTCCAGCCTGCGGGCCTGCCGGTGATGGCGAACACCGGCAGGCCCGCTGCGCGCAGGGCTTGCAGGGCGGCCAGCGCGTCCGGCGTGATCGCCCCCCCGGTGGTGAGGGTGTCGTCGATGTCGGTGAGCACACCGTGGATGTGGCTGCGCGCGGCCGCCGGCCAGTCGGAAAGGGTGAGATGAGGCATAAAGGCTGAAGAGTTTCGCAGATGCGCAAAAAGCCCGTCTGCGGTAGAATCATGTGATCCGAGGAGCGTTGCAGCGCACCCCTGACCACCGGTCAGCGCGGGGCGTGAGGCTCGGAAATCCATGCAACGACGCTCATCCACTGAACGTGCGATGGGCTTTTTTTTGCCCCCGCGTCCAGTGGTTATTGCCAACCTCATCTGGAGCGAACCATGAACGCACGCATTCCCAACGCCGTCAACGCCGACTGCGTCATCACCGACATCGGCCTGGCCGACTGGGGCCGCAAGGAAATCCGCATCGCCGAAACCGAGATGCCCGGCCTGATGGCCATCCGCGAAGAGTTCGCACCCAAGCAGGCGCTCAAGGGCGCGCGCATCACCGGCTCGCTGCACATGACCATCCAGACGGCCGTGCTGATCGAGACCCTGCAAGCGCTGGGCGCCGAAGTGCGCTGGGCGTCGTGCAACATCTTCTCCACGCAGGACCACGCCGCCGCCGCGATCGCCGCCGCCGGCACGCCGGTGTTCGCCGTCAAGGGCGAGACCCTGACCGACTACTGGGACTACACCCACCGCATCTTCGACTTCGGCCCCAAGGGCAGCGAAGGCGAAGGCCCGAACATGATCCTGGACGACGGCGGCGACGCCACGCTGCTGATGCACCTGGGCAAGCAGGCCGAGAAGGACCAGAGCGTGCTGGCCAACCCCGGCAGCGAAGAAGAGCGCATCCTGTTCGCCGCCATCAAGGCCAAGCTGGCCGAAGACAGCACCTGGTACAGCCGCAAGAGCGCCCAGATCATCGGTGTGACCGAAGAAACCACCACGGGTGTGCACCGCCTGAAGGAAATGTCGGTCAAGGGCAGTCTGATGTTCCGCGCCATCAACGTGAACGACTCGGTGACCAAGAGCAAGTTCGACAACCTCTACGGCTGCCGCGAATCGCTGGTGGACGGCATCAAGCGCGCCACCGACGTGATGATCGCCGGCAAGGTCGCCTGCGTGGCCGGTTACGGCGACGTGGGCAAGGGCTCGGCCCAGGCCCTGCGCGCCCTGAGCGCCCAGGTGTGGGTGACCGAGATCGACCCCATCAACGC
>JAHIQV010000067.1 GCA_018903185.1 Gammaproteobacteria bacterium
ACCGGTGTCGACCATGAGGTCGAGTCCGCGCCCGCGGATGTGCCAGATGTTGCAGCGGAGAAAGGGAATGACGTGCGGCTCGGTGATGAGGGTGATGCCCTCGCCGAGACTGCGGAACTGGAACCAGTCGCCGTCGATGGGTTTGAGTGGGGTGGTCATGGGCGTTCCTGCATTTCGGCGATGGCCTCATTCCGCGTGTCGTCGACCCACTCCAGCACCTGCCAGTCGCCCGCCAGCGGGCCGCGATCCACGCGGGCGCGCGCGGCGTCCACGCGTTGCAGCGCGCAGGGCAGGGCCTGGCCTTCCAGCGCGGGCTGGGTGGCACGCTCCACCGTCCACACGCCGTGCGCCAGCGTGCCAAAGCTGATGGTGAAGTCCAGCAGCGTGGGGGCTTGTGCTGGGTGGCGTTGCACCACGCTGGCCAGCGGCTCGTCGGGCATCAGATCGCCCGGCCAGGCGGCCGCGCGCGGGCGCAGGTGCATGCAGTACACGCCCGCCAGCAGCAGGCGCTCGGCGGTGGGCTGGCCGCCGGCGTCGAGCCGCGCGAGCGCGATGCGCCGGCCGAGCGAGCCGGGCAGGCGTTCCCACACTTCAAGGTAGCGGCCGTGGATGCCGGTTTCGACCACGCGCGCCGGGGTCTCGAAAACCATGTGGCCAGCGTCGGGCGTGCTGCGCGGGGGCTGGAAGTCGATGGTGCGCTGCCAGGTGCAGACCTCGGGCAATGCCGCGTCGGGCCGGGTGATGGCGGTGGTGCCGCCAAAGCCTTGTTGCAGCGCCAGGCCTTCGGGCGTGTCGCGCGGCGCATCGGGCGGCACGCGCAAATCGCCGTGCCACAGGCCGGTCTGCAGCCAGCGCACCCAGGTGGTGGTGTCGCGGCCTTCGGGTGTTTCGAGCAGGGTGCGCGCCCACACGCCGTGGTACGCGGCGGGCACACCGGGGTGGTCGGGGGTGTTCATGCGGTGGCTTGCACGTGCAGCGCTTGCAGCGCCAGCACGCAATCATCGGTGCCCATCACCGAACCGAAGATGCCGCCTTCGACGCCGATCATCGCCAGCGCCGGGCCCTGCAGCTCGGGCTGGCTGGCTGCGGTGGCGTCGCCCACGGTGGTGCAGGTGTAGCCGCGGTCCACCGCCTCGCGCAGCGTGGAGTGCACGCAAACCTCGGTGGTCACGCCGCAGAGGATGAGCTGACGGACGCCGAAGGCGGCCAGCAGTGAGCCCAGCGTGGTCTGGTGGAAGGCGCCGTAGCCCGGTTTGTCGATCACATGCTCGCAGACCAGCGGGCGCAGCGCGGGCACGAAGTCGTGGCCCTGTTCACCGCGCACCAGCAGGCGGCCCAGCGGGCCGTGGCTGCCGATGGGTGCGCCGGCCGCCACGCTGCGCGCCAGCTTGGCGGGCGGGCAGTCCGAGAGGTCGGGCAGATGCCCTTCGCGTGTGTGCACCACCAGCAGGCCCGCTGCGCGCGCGGCGGCCAGCAGGCGCTGCACCTGCGGCACCACGGCCTGCATGGGCGCGATGTCGATGCCGGCCTGGTGCGCGTAGCCACCGGGGCTGCAGAAGTCGCGCTGCATGTCGATGACGATCAGCGCGGTGGTGGCGGGGTCGAAGGTGGTCGGGGCGTTCATGGCGCGGGGCGGGTGAATCCGGTGGTGATGGCTTCGGCCATGCGGCGCGCCACCTCGTCGGCGAGCAGTTTTCCCTTGGCGGCGTCGGAGCCTTTGGCCGAAGACAGTACGCCCGAAGGCGGCACCCAGTCGGTGCGCGGCGGGTACATGTCGTAGGGCGGGAAGTCGGCCGGGCCGTCGTCGGGCAGCAGGTCCATGCGCACCAGGCTCGGGTGGTGGTGCAGCATCATGGACGTTTCCAGCACGGCGGCGTGCTCGAGTGCGAAGCCGGGGAAGCCGTCGGGGAACACGTCGCCCAGGGTCTCGGGCGTCATGAAATCCCAGTACTCCAGCCGCATCACCTGCAGCGCACAAGCCGGGTCGGCGGCCCGGGCGTCGCGCAGGCCGAGGTCGATGCCCTCGATCAGGAACCACTGGTTCTCGTAGTGGCCGTTCACGATCACGAGCTTCGTCAGGCCGTGGCGCGCGAACTCGCGCACCGCGTCGCGCACCTGGCCAATCAGCGTGGCGGCGTCCACGCTGGTGGTACCGCAGAAGTGTTGGCCGCCACCGCACTTGGGCTGCGACTTGTAGCCGTAGCTCAGTGTCGGCGCGACCAGGCCGCCCACCCGCGCGGCCGTGTCGGCAGCCACGGCGCTGGCGAGCAGGCCGTCGGTGCCCAGCGGCAGGTGCGGGCCGTGCTGTTCAAGCGCGCCCACGGGCAGCAGCACGGGCGGCTGCTCGCGCTGCACGCGGGCCTGGTAATCCAGCCATGAGAGCTGGTTCATCCACACGGTGTTGGGGGTTGTCATCTCAGACTCCGGTTGTTGCATGGCTTGGGTCGTTGCCGGGCGCGGGCGACTCGGCGCCGCTGCTGCCCAGCGCTTCCACCAGGGCCGCAGTCGCAATGAGCGCACCACCCGCCCAGCCCATGGGCGTGAGGCTTTCGCCACCGAACCAGAGCGCGGTGAGCACGGCCACCACCAGTTCGGCCAGCAGGATCACGCCGGCGCGGCTGCTCTCCAGGTGCGTCACGCCGAACTGCCAGGTGGCGGTGGCCAGCAGCAGCCAGCCGAAGCCGTAGCCCAGGATGCCGAGCCACACGGCCGCGTCCATGGCCGGCACGCTGTGGCCCAGTGCGCTGGTGGCGGCGAGCGAAATCACACCGCAGCCGACGAACACGGACAGCGTCTTGGTGCGCATGGCCACGGCCTGCGCGGCGCGCGCGAGGATGTTGTTGGCCGCGAAGGCAAA
>JAHIQV010000559.1 GCA_018903185.1 Gammaproteobacteria bacterium
CCTGCGAAACCACGCTCACCCTGCTCTCGCCACCCGACTTCCAGCGCGCCCTGACCGACGAAGCTTTCCGGTCTTTCGTGCTCGGCCTGTTCGCCTCGCGCATGGCCGACCTGACCGCGCTGATCGAAGCCATCGCGTTCCAGCGCCTCGACAGCCGGCTCGCCAGCACCCTGCTCGGCCACGGTCAGCAGGTGCGCGCCACCCACCAGGCGCTCGCCGACGAGCTGGGCACGGTGCGCGAAATCATCACGCGCCTGCTGCACCGCTTCGAGCGCGACGGTCTGGTGGAGCTTTCGCGCGAATGCATCACCATCTGCGACAGCGCCGCCCTGCGCGCCATCGCCGCCATCTCGGCGAGATAAAACGCCCCCCGCAGCGGTTCGCGCTCGGAGGAGCCTCTTGGTCAGGAACACGGCGCCCGAAGCCGCGCTGTGTGACACAGGTCACATACCCTGCCCCGACGCTTCGATTCAATACGCTCCACGTTCCGCCGCAAGGCGAACCCCCGCAGGGTTCACGGCAGCGGCTCAACCACCGTCAACAGGAGTATTCACATGACCAAGAACGTCGGCGGCATCGACCGCATCCTTCGCATCGTCGTGGGCATCGCCCTCATCGCCGCTGCCGCCATGGGCAGCATCGGCGTCTGGGGCTACATCGGCGTGGTGCCGCTGCTGACCGGCCTGATGGGCTGGTGCCCGCCCTACGCCCTGCTGGGCTTCAACACCTGTAAAAGGTAACCCCCCCACGCCGCCTGCGGCGTCACCCCCCCGAGGGGGCATCACGAGCGGCCCGGCGGAGCCGGTTCCGCCGTGATCCGGGTTCAGGCACCCGCTCCGGAGAGGTCGCTTGTCCCCTTCTGCATCTCCGGTTTGTCCGACCTGCGACAGCCCGCCAGCCATCTCCGCGCGACCATGTCGCCCACAGCCGCGCACCCCGACGCGGCGCAGGAGACACGGCATGCTCAACATCCCCTCGCTCAAAGAATCCGTCAGCGCCGAAGAATGGGCGCTGCGCTGCGACCTCGCGGCCTGCTACCGGCTCGTGGCCGCCTACGGTTGGTCAGACCTCGTGTTCACCCACATCAGCGCCAAGCTGCCCGACAGCGTCACCGGCGGTGAACACCAGTTCCTCATCAACCCCTACGGCCTGATGTTCGACGAGATCACGGCGAGCAGCCTGGTCAAGGTCGACATGGCCTGCAACAAGCTGATCGATTCGCCCTTCCCGGTCAACCCCGCCGGCTTCGTGATCCACAGCGCGGTGCACGAGGCGCGGCCCGAAGTGCAGTGCGTGCTGCACACCCACACGCGCGCCGGCGTGGGCGTGAGCGCTCAGAAGGCCGGCATCCTGCCCATCAGCCAGCAAAGCACCTTTGTGCTGGCCTCGCTGGCGTACCACGACTACGAAGGCGTGGCCTTCCGGCCGGACGAGAAGCCGCGCCTGCAGGCCGACCTGGGCCGGGCCAACTTCCTGGTACTGCGCAACCACGGCCTGCTCACCGTGGGCAGCAGCATCGCAGACGCCTTTTTGTCGATGTACACCTTCGAGAACACCTGCCGCATCCAGATCGACGCGCTGACCGGTGGCGGTGAACTCACGCAGGTGAACCCGCGCATCCTCGCCGGCATGGCGGAGGTGATGAAGATCGCGACCGCCGGCCAGGGCGCACAGCTCGCCTGGCCGGCTCTGCTGCGCAAGGTCGAGCGGCTGGACCCGGGCTACAGGACCTGATCAGAACCCGTCGGCGTAGCGGGCCAGCTCCCAGTCGCTCACCTGCTGCGCGTAGGTATCCCACTCGGCCTGCTTGAGTGCGAGGAACTGTTCGCAGAACGCCTCACCGAGGTCGTCACGCAGGATCGCGGCGCTGCGCAGCGCCGCCAAGGCATCGTGCAGATCACGCGGCAGGCGCGGCGGCATGGGCTGGCCGCTGGCCTGGCGCTGGTACAGGTCTTCGTCGCAGGCGTCGGGCGCGGGCAGTTCGCGGTGAATGCCGTCCAGCCCGGCCGCCAGCGTGGCCGCCAGCGCGGCGTACACGTTGCACGACGGGTCGGGCAGGCGCCACTCGATGCGCCCGGCCACGGTGCGCACGAGGCAGGTGCGGTTGTTGTCGCCCACCGTCTTCCACACCGGCGACCAGGTGGTGCCCGAAGCGCTGGCGCTGCTGGCCAGGCGCTTGTAGCTGTTGACCTTGGGCGCGCAGAGCGCGGCCAGCGCGTCGGCGTGGTGGATCAGGCCGGCGGCGAACCGGTGGCCCGCCGTGCTCAGGCCGAGCGCGCCCGCCGGGTCGGCCATCACCGCCCTGCCCTGTGCATCCGTGAGGCTGACGTGGAAATGCAGGCCGCTGCCCGGCGCGCCCGCCAGCGGCTTGGGCATGCAGCTGAAGGTGGCACCGTGCTGCTGCGCCACCGCGTGCGCGGTGAGCTTGAACAGCTGGTAGCGGTCGGCCGCGGCCAGGGCCTCGTCGTGCCGGTAGTTGATCTCGTACTGGCCGATGGCGTCTTCGTGGTCCATCTGCTGCAGCTCGAAACCCAGCGCCGTGAGGTGGCGACGCATGTCGTCGAGGAAGCCGAAGTTGCGGTGGATCGCCTTCAGGTCGTAGGACGGCTTGTCGAGCCGATCTTCGCCATCGGCCACGCCCCAGCGGCCCTGGGCGTCCTGCTTCAACAGAAAGAACTCGGGCTCGATGCCGACGTGCAAGGTCCAGCCGCGTTCGCTCAGGCGCGCGAGCTGGTGCTTCAAGACCTGCCGCGAGCAGGTGTCCAGCGGCTCGCCACCCGCAAAGCCGTCGCACACCGCGTGCGCCACACCGGACATGAAGGGCAATGGCCGCAGCGACTCGGGCACCACACGACCGTAGTACTCACCGCGTGTGCCCATGCGTGGCAGGCCCGTGCCCCAGATGCTGGGGCCGGCGAACCCGGCCCCGGTGGCCACCGCGTCGGGCAGCGCCTCCAGCGGCACCAGCTTGCCCTTGGACACGCCGTGCAGGTCGGTGAAGGTGGTCATCACCGAGTGGATGCCCTGCTCGCGCAGGCTGTTGATGCGTTGATCGAGGCTGGGCTGACCCATGCGGAGTCCAGACACAAAAAAGCCGGGCAAGCCCGGCGGGTGAATGAGCGGGGTCAGGCCAGCGTTTCGGCCATGGCGGCGTCCAGCACGCCCAGCGCTTCGGCGAACACGCTGTCTTCAATCGTCAACGGGAACAGGTAGCGGATCACGTTGCCGTACACGCCGCAGGTCAGCAGCAGCAGGCCGCGCTTCAAGGCGGCGGCCTGCACCTTCTTGGTCGTATCGGCGTCGGGCTCACCGGCCGCGTTCACGAACTCGTTGGCCACCATCGCGCCCAGGCCGCGCACGTCGCCCATGCGCGGGTACTTGGCCTTGGCCGCGTTCAGGTGCTTGACCAAACGCTCGCCCAAGACCTGCGCGCGCTCGGGCAGCTTCTCTTCGGCCATCACGTCGAGCACCGCGTGCGACGCCGCAATCGCGAGCGGGTTGCCCGCGTACGTGCCACCCAGGCCGCCCGGCGCCGGGCCGTCCATGATCACGGCCTTGCCGCTCACGGCCGACAGCGTGGTGCCGCCGGCCATGCTTTTTGCCATCGTCATCAGGTCGGGCGACACGCCGTAGTGCTCCATCGCAAACATCTTGCCGGTGCGCGCGAAACCGGTCTGCACCTCGTCGGCGATCAGCAAAATGCCGTGCTGGTCGCACAGCTCGCGCAGCCACTTCACGGCAGCCGGCTGGATGGGGTTGAAACCGCCCTCGCCCTGCACCGGCTCGAACACGATGGCCGCCACGCGGCTGGGTTCGATGTCGCACTTGAACACCTGCTCCATCGCCTTCTGCGTGTCGGCCAGCGAGCTGCAGTGGCAGGGGAAGGGTACGTGGTAGATCTCGGGCGGGAACGGTCCGAATCCGGCCTTGTAGGGTTGGACCTTGCCGGTGAGCGCCACAGAGAACATGCTGCGGCCGTGGAACGCGCCGCCAAACGCGATCACCCCGCTGCGCCCGGTGGACGAGCGCGCGATCTTCACCGCGTTTTCAATCGCCTCCGCGCCGGTGGAGAAAAACGCGGTCTTGACCTTGCCTTCGATCGGCACGATGGCGTTGATGCGCTCGGCCAGCGCCACATATTCAGCGTAAGGCACGACCTGGTAACAGCTGTGCGTGAAGCGCTGCAGCTGCGCCGCGATGGCCGCCTGCACCTTGGGGTGCACATGGCCGGTGTTGAGCACCGCGATGCCGCCGGCGAAGTCGATGAAACGCCGGCCCTCGATGTCCCAGAACTCGGCGTTCTTGGCGCGGTCGATGAAGAAGTCACCCATCACGCCCACGCCACGCGGCGTGGCATCGAGTCGACGCTGGTGCCAGGCGGCGTTGGTGTGGGGCGCGTTCAGGTTTTCAGGTTTCTGCGGTGCGTTCATGGGGGGTCTCCTTCAAAAGCGCACACAGCGGTGCGAGGTGTCTGGTCCAAGGGCTCCGCGGAACCGGCTTTGCCGGGCCGCCAGTGCCGTCCCCCCTCTGGGGGGAAGCCGCGTCAGCGGCGCAGGGGGGCGCCGGTCACACCGGCGAATCGATCCGTATCCAAGTTGTCTTCGTCTCGGTGTATTTGTCGAACGCGTGCAGCGACTTGTCGCGCCCCACGCCGCTCTGCTTGAAGCCGCCAAAGGGCACGGTGATGTCGTCTTCGTCATAAGAGTTCACGTGCACCGTGCCGGCACGCAGCGCGCGCGCCACGCCGTGCGCCTTGTTGATGTCACGCGTCCACACGCCCGCCTGCAGGCCGTACACGCTGTTGTTCGCCTGCTTCACCACATCGGCCGCGTCGGTGAAGCTCTGCACGGCCAGCACCGGGCCGAAGATCTCTTCGCGCGCGATCGTCATCTGCGGCGTCACGCCGTCGAAGATCGTCGGCATCACATAACAACCGCCCGCCACCGGCGACGCCAGCGCGCCGCCCGCGATCAGGTTCGCGCCCTCGCTCTGGCCCAGGCCGATGTAGCGCATCACGTTGTCGAGCTGCACCTGGTCGACGATGGCACCCATCACCGTGCCTTTGTCCAGCGGGTTGCCGGGCTGGTAGTTCGGCACCAGCTTCAAAGCCTTCTCCAGGAACGCGTCCTTGATCGAGGCCTCGACGAACAGGCGCGAGGGCGCGTTGCAGCTCTCGCCCTGGTTGAAGAAGATGCTGCCCACGGCGGCCTCCACCGCGCGGTCGAGGTCCGGGCAGTCGGCGAACACGATGTTGGGCGACTTGCCGCCCAGCTCCGTCCACGCGCGTTTCAGGTTGCTCTGACCGGCCATCACGTGGATCTGCTTGCCCACGCGCGTGCTGCCGGTGAAGGCGATGCAGTCCACGTCCATGTGCAGCGCCAGCGGCGAGCCGGCTTCGGTGCCGAAGCCCGGCACCACGTTGAACACGCCGGGCGGGATGCCGGCGGCCAGCGCCAGCTCGGCCAGTCGCAATGCCGTGAGCGGGCTTTTTTCGGAAGGCTTGAGCACCACCGAGTTGCCCGCGGCCAGCGCTGGCGCGATCTTCCAGGCCGCCATGATCATGGGGTAGTTCCAGGGCACGATGATGCCCACCACGCCCACCGGCTCGCGCGTGATCAGCGCCAGCGAGTTGCTCGGTGTGGGCGCGATCTCGTCATACACCTTGTCCACCGCCTCGCCGTACCAGCGGATGCAGTTGGCAGCGCTGTTCACGTCCACGCCCTTGGCGTACTTGATGGGCTTGCCCATGTCCAGCGTTTCCATCAGCGCCAGCTCGTCGGCGTGCGCCAGCAGCTGGTCGGCAAACTTGATCATCACGCGCTTGCGCTGCGCGGGCGCCATGCCGCTCCAGCGGCGGTCTTCAAAAGCGGCACGGCCGGCGGCTACGGCGGCGTCGATGTCGGCCTGGCCACCGCGTGCCACCTGCGTGAGCACGCGGCCATCCACCGGGGAAATGCAGTCAAAAGTCTGGCCATCGCGGGCGGCCATCCGCTCGCCGTTGATGACGGCGCGGCCGTCGAACTGGGGGGTTGTGGAGGTGTCGGTCATGGGCTCGGGTCCTGCGGATCGGGGAAAACAATTGGCACCATGCTACGCCGAACAAGGCACGTTTGTGCCATCCACTTCCGAGCGGCCGCAACCATCCAGTGGTCCTGGAAAAGCCAGCGGCCCCGGCATCCAGAGACACCGGGGCCGCGACGAGGACCGGAAACAGATCAGGTCGTCGTGACGAGGGCCGCAACCTCCGCGCGGGTCGCGGCCGCAATCTCGCGCTCGCGCTTGCGCGTCTGCCTGGCCACCCAGACCGAGTAGCTCACGATCACGATCGTCACGGTGGTGATCAGCAGCGTGGCCGCGGCGTAGATGGTCGGGTTGATGCCGCGCCGCGCGTAACCGAAGATCACCTGCGGCAGCGTGTTCACACCCGGACCGGAGAGGAATTCGGCGATCACCACATCGTCGAACGAGAGCGTGAACGCCAGCAGGAAGGCGGCCAGGATGCCCTGGAAGATGTTGGGCAGGGTGATCAGGAAGAACACCTGGAACGGTCGCGCGCCGAGGTCCATGGCGGCCTCTTCGATGCTGCGGTTCACCTCCAGCAGACGGCTCTGGATCACCACCATGCCGTAGGCCATGCCCAGCAGGGTGTGGCCCAGGATGATGGTCAGCATGCCGCGTTGCGGCCAGCCAAAGGCGTTCTGCGCGCCCACCATCAGCAGCAGCAGCGACAGGCCGATCACCACCTCGGGCATCACCAGCGGCGCGTTGACCATGCCCGAGAAGATGGTGCGGCCGAGGAAGCGCCGGTAGCGCACCAGCACAAAGGCGGCGAAGGTGGCCAGCACGGCCGACAGCACACCCGTGACCAGCGCCACCTTGAGCGAGAGCCAGAAGCCTTCGACGATCTTGGTGTCGCGCGTGAGCGCCTCGTACCAGCGCAGCGAGAAGCCGGTGAAATTGGCGTCCTGGCGCGTGCTGTTGAAGCTGAACACGATCATGAAGAACAGCGGCACGTACAGGAACAGGTACACCGCCGCCAGCCAGAACTTGCCGAAGTGTTTTTCGAGGAACTGTTTCATGGAGAGTGCCCCTTCATTTCTTCCCATCGGCGGGATCACCGGTGAAGTGGTAGTAGATCGCCAAGGGCACGATGATCAGCGCGATCATCACCACCGCCAGCGCCGTGGCGCGTGGCCAGTTGTTGCTGGTGAACATCTCGTCCCAGACCACGCGGCCGATCATGATGTTTTCCGGCCCGCCCAGCAGCGAGGGAATCACGAACTCGCCCACCGCAGGGATGAACACCAGCATGAAGCCC
>JAHIQV010000560.1 GCA_018903185.1 Gammaproteobacteria bacterium
GAGTCCGATGACACTGGCCAGCACCACATCGACCGGCGCCTCGTAGTCGGCCAGCACCCATGCACGGCCGGGGTGTTCGGCGGCTTCCTGCAGCAGCGCGCTCAGGAAACGCATGGAAGGGGTGTCCAGCGCGGCAAAGGGCTGGTCGATCAGGGTGAGTGGCGTTCCCGATGCGAATGCCGCGGTGAGCAGGACTTTGCGCTTGCTGCCAGCGGACAGCATGTACATCGGTTTTTCGATGTGTGGGTCCAGAGCAAAGCCCTGGATCAGATCGACCAGGGCCTCTGGGTCGAAGTTCGGGTATCGGCCAGGCAGGCTCTGGAACCAGGTTGCTGCGCTGATCTGATCGATGGACTCGCTGCGTGGATCGGTGCGAAAGACCTGCTGGCGGTAACGCTCGCGATCTTCGTGCAGGCTGTTGCCCCGAATCACCAGGGTGCCGGACTGGGGATGGGTATCTCCCGCAAGCAGCTGAAGCAGGCTGGTCTTGCCGCTGTGTTCTTCGCCGCTGATCAGGCTCACACCCGGGGGAACGTCGAAGCTCAAGTCTTCGAAGAGGAATCGCTCCGGCCAGCGGAAGCACAGCCCTTGGGCTTGCAGAACGGGCGAGGCTTTCTTCATGGGGTGTTCTGCAAGGTCTCAGTACGTGATGTTGTAGAGCGTGCCACGGTGGTTGAGCACGGCGCTGCGTGGCCCGACGGTCTCCAGTCTCAGGCCGGGCTCGATTTCCTGTCCCTCGTGCACCACCTTGCCGTTGGCAATCAGCATGCGATGGGCGGGGTTTTTCGAGTAGGAAGATCCGCTGACCCTGACCGTCGGCTTTCCGCTGGCATCGGTTGTGGCCAAAGGGCGCGGTGCCGCTGGTCGCGGGGGCAGGGTTGTCTGCGGTGGCGGTGTGACCACCGAGTCGACGGTATTTTCATTTTCCGTGGCGGCGTCAGCCGTGTCTGCGGCGTCAGCCGCCATAGCCTCTTCAACGATCTCGGCCTTCGCCTGACTTGGCTGCGGGCGCGGGGGAGTTGACCGTGGTTGGGCGGGTGCCGGGGTCGGGGCTTCGACGGGCGGCTCTGGCGCCAGGATGGGCAAGCTGGGCGTGGTGGGTGGCGCTGCGTCGACCCGAGGTGGCTCCACGGATGCTGCAGCGGTGCGCATGTCGGGTGCCATGGGTGTATCTGGCGTGCGAAGAAACCACCACGTCAGCACCGTCGCCGCGAGCAAGACCAGAACGGCAATGGCCCACACGGTTTGACGGTGCCATGTCGCGCCCGGTGTGGTTGCCGGGTGGTTTTTCCCTTGGCTGTGAAGACCGGGCACGTGGCCGCGCTCGCGATCGGCATCGGCCCGTTTGAGTGCGTCGAGGATGTAGGACATGGTGGGCGGGGCCTCCTGGCCGTCTTTCAGAGGGGCTGCAGGCGGGGTTCGTCCACACCGCGGGCGCGATTGACCTGCATGAACGTGACAGGGCCCGCCTCGCCGTTCGCGTCGATCCCGTTGGCGCGCTGAAACGTCTGCACGCGGGCGTCCAGAGTGGTCGTGCCCGGCGCCAGCTTGCCGTCACGCTGCAAAGTGCCGAGCTGGGTGTTGAGCCACTCGGCCGCCAGCCCTTGACGGCCGTCGACCAGCCGGGTCGATTGCCCTGGCGGCAGTCGCCACAGGGTGGCGTAGTCACCGCGCCAGATGTCGGCAAGCCCGGTCAGCGGGAGTTGCCAGCGGTGTTCCCCGGCCTGCAGCACCGCGCTGTCCGTGCCCATGGCGACGAGCATGGCCCAGGCGACGGGTTGGCCGGGCAGGCGCAGGGTCAGGAGGCCGGGGCGGTCCAGCTGTCGCAGGCCGTGCAGCGTCATGCGTCCGGTGCGATAACACTGCAACCCCTGTTTCAGTGCGGTGCTGCAGGGGTCGCCTTCTTCCAGTGGCTGGTCCCATATCCGGCCGAGAGCGCGCCAGGCCAGGGTTTCGGAGCGCAGGAGGTCGCTGAACGCGGGCACCTCAACGAGGGGTGGTGGTTCGACATCGCGCACAGTGGCGGGCGCGGTGGGCTCGTCGGTCGGCGCAGGATCGGCCATTGCTGGCTGCCGTGGCGCAGCCGCCGGCGGCGGTGCACCCGCTTCGGCGGCGAGCTTGGCCGGGTTCTTGTCAACGTGCATGGCCGCGAACACCAGCAGCGCGCCGCTCACCGCGCCCGTTGCCACCAGCGCGAGGCTGGCGAGCGGACGGCGTGAACGGGTGGGTGCCGAGGGTTCAAACACCTCGGTGGCGGCCTTGTCCACCACGGCGCGTTCCACGCGGTGCTGGCCGCTGGCGTAGGCACCGAG
Organism: Gammaproteobacteria bacterium; assembly: GCA_018903185.1. Taxonomy (GTDB): domain Bacteria; phylum Pseudomonadota; class Gammaproteobacteria; order Burkholderiales; family Burkholderiaceae_C; genus Hydrogenophaga. The sequence continues at coordinate 2,313 of JAHIQV010000560.1, forward strand.
CAGGGCGCGGTCGCACAGCAGGTTGATGCGCCGCGGCACGCCAGCAGTGAGCGTGTGAACCCGGCGCAAGGCGTCGCGCGTGAAGGGCAGGGGCCCGTGCAATCCCGCCACATCCATGCGGTGCTGGATGTATTGCTGTGTCTCAGCTTCGTCGAGTGCGTCAAGGTGAAAGCGTGCAATGACACGCTGCGCGAGTTGTTCCAGTTCAGGTCGGGCCAGCAGGCGGCGCAGCTCGGGCTGTCCGATCAGGATGATCTGCAGCAGCTTGCGGGTGTTGGTCTCCAGGTTGGTCAGCAGGCGCAGCTGTTCCAGCACGTCGGCCGACAGGTTCTGCGCTTCATCGATGATGAGCACGGCGTGCTGTCCTGCGGCGTGGGAGGCCAGCAGAAAAGTGTTGAGCGGGTCGATGTGGTCTTTGGCGGTGGCCTCGCCCGGACCCTGGTGGTTCACCACCACCCCGAACTCGTCACAGACGGTGCGCAGCAGCTCCACGACCGTGAGCTTGGGGTTAAAGATGTAGGCGACCCGACAGTTCTCGGGGGTCTGCTCCAGAAAGCAGCGGCAGATGGTGGTTTTGCCGGTGCCGATCTCGCCGGTGAGCAGCACAAAACCGCCACCGCCCTGAACGCCGTACAACAGATGGGCGAGCGCATCCCGGTGGCGTTCGCTCATGAAGAGGTAACGCGGGTCGGGCGCGATGGAAAAAGGGTCCTGCTTCAGGCCAAAGAATTCGGCGTACATACCCGCAGCATAGCGGGGGCCGGAGGCTGGAACAATCGCGCCCGGCATCTGTTTGCCGGGCGCGCGTCAGATGCGTTCGATCAGGCCGCGAGCGCCATGGCAGGCATGCTGGTGGAACTCGTGGAACTGGAACTCTTGCCGGGTGCGGCGTTCACCGAGCACTCGATGTCGCCGGAGAGCTGGCCACCTTCTTCGATCACGACCTTGCCGTAGCGGATCTTGCCGGTGACGCGGCCGGTGGCGTAGATCACGAGCTTCTGGCGCACGGTGAGGTTGCCGTCGAACACACCGTGGATTTCAGCGATGTCGATTTCAGCCGAGCCTTTGAAGGCGCCTTGTTCGGCGATCTGGATCACGCGCGAATCCATGGTGGCTTCCACCAGACCTTCGACCACCAGCGTGTCGCAGTCGGTGATCTCGACGCCCTTGAGCTTGATGTTCGGTCCCACGGTCAGCTTGCTGCCGCCTTCGGGAATCGCAACGCTGGTGCGCGCCGGAGGGGTTGATGGTGTGGGGGTGGGTGTGGGCTCGGACGCGGTGGTCGCTTGCGGCGTCACGGGAGATGAGCTGTTGCTGCCAACGCCGTAGCGCTGTGTGGCCATGCCGGAGTTCAGGGTCTTGGGTTGTTCGGTCTCGCGTTTGCCAAAGTGCAATGCCATGTCAGCTCCTTCAAAAGTGAAGCGCCCATGCTAAAGGCGACGCGGCTTACATTCCCGTTTGTCCCGTAAGAGTGGTAACGGGAAGAACGGTACATGCGGTTGCCTGTTTTTCATTTTTTCTTGTAACGGCGCAGCCCTCCCGATGCGACGAACGGGCCCTGCGCTACAGTGCCCCACCATGTCCGATCACTGGGTGCTGGGCACCCGTCCTGCCTCGTCCATCGCCGTGCCCCTGTCGCAGGTGGTGGCGCTGCTGACGCGCCTGGGCCTGGCGGACCGGCACGCCGTGGCCGAGGACCTGTTGCGCCTGGTGGGCGCGCAGCTGCCGCTGGCGCAGTGCACGATCTTTGCCTTCGAAGGCCAGCGCCGGCCCCGCACCGTGGCCATGGGCGACCGCTCGCGCACGCAGGCGCTGCCCGATATTTCCGAAGCCTACGTCTCGCGCTTCTACCGGCTCGATGGCAGCGTGGCGGTGATGCGCCAGGAGTTCGTGGCGGCGCAGAAGGCTGGCATGGCCGAGCCCCGCATCGTGCTGCACCGCCAGCGCAGAGAAGACATCGCGCACCCCGAATACCGGCGCATCTGCTACGAACTGCCGCAGGTGGCCGAGCGGCTGGCCGTGATGGCGCTCTACGAGGGCCGACGCTGGCTCTCGGTGAACCTCTACCGCGGCACCGAGCACGGGCCGTTCGACGATGTGGCCATCGCCGTGGTGGAGGCCTTTGCGCCCCTGATCGTCCACGCCGTGCGCCTGCACCACACCGGCCAGGCCCTGAGCCAGGAGCTGCCCGACCTGGTGCTGGCGCGGCTGGCACGGCGCTTTCCGGCGCTGACCCAGCGCGACCACGACGTGCTGCGCGCGCTCATCGAAGGCCTGGGCACCGAGGCCCTGGCCGAACGCCTGGGCCTGACGCTGGCCAGCGCACAGACCTACCAGAAGCGCCTCTACCGCAAGCTCGGCGTGGCCGGGCAGCGCGAACTGCTGGCCTTGCTGCTCGACGGCGGTGCCTGATCCGGGTCTTCCCGAGGTGGGTTCGGTTTGTTCCCATGTGGGGACATCTGCGTCATGGGCATTGCCTACACTGCGCCCACCAACAGGAGACAAGCCATGCACCAGCCGCACGCCGAACCCCGGCGCTCCATCTACTACGACTACCAGGTGTTCGACGCCTGGTTGCCATCACAGCACCCGCAGCCACAGCACCACGCCGTGGTGATCGCCGGGGCCGGCCCCATCGGACTGGTGGCCGCGCTGGAGCTGGCGCGCCACGGCGTGAAGTGCGTGCTGCTCGAATCCGAGCGCCAGGTGTCCGAAGGCAGCCGCGCCATCGTGTTCACCCGCCGCTCCATGGAGATCCTGCAGCAGGTGGGCGTGGCGGACCGGGTGACTCAGAACGGTCTGCCCTGGCGATTCGGCAACTCGGTCTACCGCGGCCAGCGCGTGTTCCGCATGGAAGCGCCGCACGATCCGGACGACCGCTATTTCCCCATGATCAACCTGCAGCAGCAGTACCTGGAGGAATACCTGATCGATGCCGTGCGGGCCAACCCGCTGATCGAGCTGCGCTGGGGCAACCGCGTGAACGCCGTAACGCAGGACGGGCAGGGCGCCACGCTGGAAGTGGACACACCCGAAGGACCTTACACGCTGCAGACCGACTGGCTGGTGGCCGCCGACGGCGCGCGTTCCGGCATCCGTTCGATGCTGGACCTGAAGCTTGAAGGCGCGTCCTACGAAGGCCGCTTCGTCATCGCCGACATCCGCATCGATCTGCCGCTGCCCACCGAACGCCTCGCGTTCTTCGACCCCGACTGGAACCCCGGCAACACCATCCTCATGCACCGCGAGCCGCACGGCATCTGGCGCGTGGACTACCAGCTGCCGCCCGGCGAAGACGCCGAAGCCGCCCTGAAACCCGAGTCGCTGAAAGCCCGCATCGACGCGCAGCTGGCCATGATCGGCCACGCCGGCGTGCCCTGGGAGATGGACTGGTGCTCGGTGTATTCGGCGCGCGCGCTCACGCTGCCGGATTACGTGCACGGCCGCGTGCTGTTCACCGGCGACGCGGCGCACCTGCTGCCGATCTTTGGTGTGCGCGGCGCCAACACCGGGTTCCAGGATGCGCAGGCGCTGGCCTGGCGGCTGGCGTTCGTGGTCCAGGGCCTGGCCGCCGCGCCGCTGCTGGCCGGCTACAGCAGCGAACGCGTGGGCGCGGCGCGCGAGATCATCGACGAGGCGGGCAAGAGCACGCGCTTCATGACCCCGCCCACGCGTGGCTTCCGCCTGCTGCGCGACGCGGTGCTCTCGCTCTCGCTCAGCGAACCTTTCGTGGGGCCGCTGTACCACTGGCGTACCTCGCGACCGCACGAGTACCGCCATTCGCCGGCCAACAGCGCGGGCGACGACAACGCGCTGTTCAAAGCCGGGCCGGGTCACGGTGCGCCACCACAGAACGTGCGCCTCGGTGCCGACGACCACCTGCTGGACCACCTGGACCACCGCTTTTCGTTGCTGTACTTCACCGAAGGTGCCGCCGTGCCCGAAGCGCTGCTAGCGGAGGTAAACGGGTTGCGGGCGCGGGGCCTGCCGCTGCGCATGATCGCCGTGGGCAGCGCCCGGCCGGTCGCCGGCGTCGATGAAACCCTGGCCGATACCGACGGCCACCTGCGCGAGCGCTACGGTGTGTTCGCTGGCGGCGCGGCCTACCTGCTGCGACCCGACCAACACGTGTGCGCCCGCTGGATGAGCCTGGATGCAACGCGCCTGCGCGCCGCCCTGCTCAACGCCGCTGGTCTGAAAATGGAAGCCTGAACATGAGCCAGAACACCTTGACCATCCCCGGCCTGGAGCAGGTCTACGACGCACTGGCCACCGCCATTGACGGGGCAGGACCGGAGAAGACGGAGCTGTTTCTCGTGAAGCTTGCCTTGATGAACGCGCAGGCGCTGGGCGATCCCGAGCAGTTTCAACGGCACCTCGCGGCCGCCTTGCGCGACCTCTGAGCGGCCCCGGCAGCCGGGGCCGCGTGGCGGGTGACCCTGTGCCGCTTCATGGGTATTCCCAAGGGCAGATATGTGGGCAGCCGGGCACACCCAAACGATGCCCGCACACGCATGGTTGCCCTACGGTGGGGTCTGAGCCAGACACGGCAGTCTCTGGCTCAACCCGGCGGTCCTATTTCTTGCCACCAGCACCGCCACCCGAGGTGTCACTGCCGCCCTGCGTCCCTGCCTTCGAAGAGCCGCTGCCGCTCTGTGTGCCTGTCTGCGAAGAACCACTGCCGCCCTGCGATCCTGACTGCGAAGAGCCACTGCTGCTCTGCGTCCCTGCCTGCGAGGAACCCGTGACGCTCTTGATCATGACGCCGCGCTCCTTCGCTCTGGCGTCCATCTGCAGGCGGTGCTCTTCGCGGATGCGAGCACGTTCCTGTTCGGTCTTGGCCAGGCGCAGACGCTCACGCAGCGTGGTGCGCTCCTGATCGGTCATCAGCTCATCGGCGTAGAGGCGGTCCTGATCGCGCAGCTGATCCCTGTCCTGGGTCTTGAGCAGGTCTTTGTCTTGGGTTTTCAGTTGGTCCTTGTCCTGGGTCTTCAACTGGTCCTGCGCAGACGCCATGCCGACACCACCCAGCGCCAAGGTCAGGACAACGGCGTTGATCACAGATTGCTTTTTCATGGAGGTTCCTTTGGAAGATTGACTGAGCTACAAATCAAGCAACACCGGAACTTTCTACTCCACCCAGTATTTGCTCGCAAATCATTCTGGTCCGACCCATTGGGGTGAAATTGATCATGCTCAAGGTGTCAGGTAATGATCTGGCAGGTATTGCATCCAGAAGTAACGCGCTGCCTCGTCCCTCGACCGGTAACCCTATGACACGGCGTGGATGCGCAAAACCGTACACTTCGCCCTCACTCCCACTTCGCACCATGAACGCCCCCGTCGACGTCTCCTTTTTCGCGCGCGCCGCCAAGCCGCTCACCAGCTACCGCCCGTATTGGGCC
>JAHIQV010000561.1 GCA_018903185.1 Gammaproteobacteria bacterium
GGGAAACGGGTTGGGCCGGGGGGGCATGGGCGTGGTCGGCAGGATGCCCATGGCGATCAGGTTTTCGCGGCTGTCGTAGCGGATGCGGATCAGTTCGTCGGGCCGCTCGCTGCGGCGCTCGAAGCTGGTGTGGCCCACCCACGAACCTTCGCGTTCGCCGTGGCCGGTGCCCAGGCGGGGTGCCGGGCTGGCCGGGGCCATGCGGCGCGAAGCCGGCGCCGCTTCACGGGCCATCGCGCTGGCACTGCTGTGATTGGCGCTGCCCGCTGAAGCTGCAGGGGCTCCGACCGCCTCGGCGCGGCTTTTGAAGTTCGTTGCCGATTCGGCGTCGGACAGTCGTTCGCGTGAGGGGTATGACTGGCTGTAGGGCTCGGGCAGGGGTGGCGGTGCGAGGACTGGCGGAGGCGGCGTCTTTTCGCGGAACACGGCCACGCCGATCACGCCCACCTGCGCCGGGCGGCCGGTGCGCGCTGCATAGGACGCGGGGGCCGCGGTGAAGTGGAAGGCGGCGACCTCGGCGTCGCTCTTGCGCCAGCCGGTGATCTCGTAGCGCTGCCCGGGGCTCAGCACGTAGCCGGTCTGGCTCCAGGCGGCGGTTTCGCCCGAGACGACATTGACGCCGTCCACCGACACGACACCGAGCACGCGGCCGTGCGTGGTGTTGCGCAGGGCCACGGCGTAGCGCGCGCCGGGCCGCCCGGCCACCCAGTGTTCGCCGCGGTGCTGGTAGACCGGCAGGGTTTCACCGCTGTCGCGGTCGATGACCTGGATGTCGCTCAACCGCCCCAGGGCGTGGGCGGGCAGGGCGCTGAAGAGGGTGAGGGCCGCGAGCGCGGGCAGGACCAGACGGTGCAGGGTCGGCAGATGGGGGTTCATGCAAGCTCCGGAAAAGGTGAATGGAGCTCACTGAAACGCGGCCGGGTGTCCGATGGGGTTATAGCGCCGCGGCTTTTTGTGCAACAGGCTGTAAACCGGTGGGTCGGCAGCCGTCGCAGGCGCTCAGCGCCTGGGCCACGCCGAGGCGGGTCTGCTCGGTCAGGTAGTCGAGAAACACCCGCGTGCGCTGTGGCATGAACTTGCGGCTGGGCAGGGCCGCGTAGAGGGTGAAACGGCCGGTGATCCAGGGGTTGAGCACGCGCACCAGGGCGCCGCTGGCCAGGTGCGGGGCGGCGATCTCCACGGTGGCGCCGGTGATGCCCGCACCGTCGAGGGCCGCGCGCTGCAGGGTGTCGGAGTGGTTGGCCCAGAGCACGGGCGTCACATCCAGCTCGACCTGCTCGTTGTCGTCGTCGGCGCGAAACAGGCGCCAGTAGCGGCTGCGCAGGCCTTCGGGCTTGATGCGCAGGCAGTCGTGCTGCTGCAGGTCGGCCGGTGTCAGGGGCACACCGCGCCGTGCCAGGTAGGCCGGTGAAGCGACCAGGATGGCCTCGGTGCTGATCACCTTGCGCGCGATCACGTCGCCGTCAAAGCTGTCGCTGGCGCCAAGCAGAGTGATATCGAAGTCTTCGATCGGCGGTTCGCGGTGTGACTCGACCTCGATGTCGAGCCGGATGTCCGGGTAAGCCTGGCGGAAGCCCGTGATCAGCGGCGCGAGCACGTGGGTGGCGAGCACCGGTGGCGCCAGGATGCGCAGCACGCCCGAGAGCGCCTGGGTGTGCGAGCTGACCACGGCGTGCGCCTCGTCCAGGTCCTGCAGGATGTGGCGCACCCGCTGCAGATACTGCTCACCGGCTTCGGTGAGCGACTGGCGCCGGGTCGTGCGGTGCAGCAGGCGCGTGCCCAGGTGGTCTTCGAGATCGGCGACCAGGCGGGTCACCACCGCAGGCGACATGTCCAGTGCCCGGGCCGCGGCGGCGAAGCTGCCCTCGTCGATCACGCGCAGGAAAACACGCATCGAAGTCAGTCGGTCCATGAGGTGGGGCTCCAGAGATTCAATGGCTTTATTGTTGCTGAAAACGAAATAGATTGACGTTGATATGGTGATTTTTCTTTGGAAACAGAAACTTTAAAGTTCACCCATCGCAGCGAAACAACCCCTTGAACCGCTACGAAGCCCGACTGGCCTGACCGGTGTTTCTGAACTTTCAACGGCAACGAAACCAACCGAAAAACAGCGAAACCTCGCTGAGAAGACACCCCAGGGCCAGCCCGGCACGATCCATCTGCCATCCAATTTTTCACTCCCCCGAAAGGAAACGCACCATGAAATTCGCAAACCGCTCCACCGTTCTCTCCTCCGTCGCCCTCGCCATCGCTGCACTGAGCGCTGGCCAGGCCCTGGCTGCCGATCCGGCCGAAGCCAAGACCCGCGACCAGGTCCGTGCCGACTTCCTGAACGCCCAGCGCAACGGTGACCTGCTGGCCGACGGCGAGTCGGGTCTGACCCAGCGCCAGGTCAACCCGCAGGCCTATCCCGCGGTCGTCGCGCAGACCAGGACCCGCGCTCAGGTGCAGGCCGAGTTGCTGGCGGCTCAGCGCAGCGGTGATGTCGTGGCGAACAGCGAATCGGGCCAGACGGCGGCCGAAATGGCGCCCCAGAACTACCCGGACCGCGCCGTGGCCGCGGCGAAGACCCGTGATCAGGTCAAGACCGAACTGAGCGAAGCCCAGGCCCGTGGCGACGTGGTCGTCAACTCGGAGTCCGGCCAGACCGCCAAGGACCTGAACCCCGGCCGTTACGCCCATACCGCCGTGGCGCAAGGCAAGACGCGTGAGCAGGTGCGTGCCGAACTGCGCGAAGCGCAGCGCAACGGCGACGTGATGGCCAACTCGGAGAGTGGCCAGACGCTCAAGGAACTGAACCCCGGCCGCTACCCTGCCTCGTCGGTGAACTGATCCCCGTCGGATCCCGCGGTGGCGGCCTGGTGACCCTCAAGTCGCCAGGCCGCTTTTTTTGTGTGCGATGGCCATCTGGTACAACCCGGAGCCAACCAACGGCGCAACCCAGGAGACCCATGAGCACGTTCAACAAAGTGGTGTTGTTCACCGGCACCGATGGCCGCGCGCGATTCCGCGAAGAATCCGTGGCCTTGAGCGAGGGCACGCCCGCGGCCCGCCTGTCGCCGCTGATGCCCTCGGACGGTTTTCAACTGCGCGAGAGCCCGGTGGGCTTTCGCAGCCCGTTCCACTGCACCGGCGCACCGCAGTGGCTGTTCGTGCTGCGCGGGCAGATGGAGATCGGTCTGCAGGACGGCAGCTCGCGCACCTTCGGCCCGGGCGATCATTTCTATTCGGCCGACACCCTGCCCGAAGGCGCGACCTTCGACCCCGCGGTGCACGGACACTGGAGCCGCCAGGTGGGCGATCAACCGCTGGTGACGCTGTTCGTGCGCGGTTGATCCGTCGCGCCGCCGGGCCACCCGGGCGACA
>JAHIQV010000562.1 GCA_018903185.1 Gammaproteobacteria bacterium
AGGGCGATCTGGTCGCGGAAGCGGCTGTCGTCCCACACGCCTTCGGTTTTGGCGATGCGCTTCAGGCGCTCCAGCTCGCGCTTGGCGCGGTTCACGTCGGCGATGTTGGTGCGCTCGTGCGAAAGCAGGTGCTTGGCGTAGGTCCAGCCCTTGTTCTCTTCGCCGATCAGGTTCTCGGCCGGCACCTTCACGTTGTCGAAGAAGACCTCGTTGACTTCGCACTCGCCGTCGAGCAGCTTGATCGGGCGCACGCTCACCCCCGGCGACTTCATGTCGATCAGCAGGAAGCTGATGCCGGTCTGCGGCTTGCCCTCGGTGCTGGTGCGCACCAGGCAGAAGATCCATTCGCCGTACTGGCCCAGCGTGGTCCAGGTTTTCTGGCCGTTGACGAGGAAGTGGTCGCCCTGGCGCTCGGCGCGGCATTTGACCGAGGCCAGGTCGGAGCCCGAGCCCGGCTCGCTGTAGCCCTGGCTCCACCACACGTCGCCGCTGGCGATGCCGGGCAGGAAACGTTCCTGCTGCTCCTTGTTGCCGAAGGCCATGATGACCGGGGCCACCATCACCGGGCCGAAGGGCACGATGCGCGGCGCACCGGCCAGTGCGCATTCTTCTTCAAACAGGTGTTTCTGCACCGCGGTCCAGCCCGGGCCGCCGAACTGCTGGGGCCAGCCGTAGCCCAGCCAGCCCTTTTTGCCGAGTATCTTCGCCCAGCGCTGCATGTCGTCGCGGCTCAGGCGCAGGGCGTTGTGGACCTTGTGGGCGATGTCGGCGGGCAAATTGTCCTTGACCCAGGCGCGAACTTCTTCGCGGAACGCCTGCTCTTGCGGCGTGAATGCCAAATCCATGCTTGTCTCCTGGTGGATGGCAAGTCCCAGATAGCAGGGCCTCGCTCAACGCCGCACAGTTTGGCACGACCGTTCGTTTTACCCCTGTCCGGGCTGCGACAAGCCCAGTTGCTCGTGCAGGTTTTGCAGCTGGGCCCGCAGTTGCTCCACCGTCTCCTCCAGGCTGGCCACACGGCGGGTGAGGGCGATCACTTCGTCTTCGGTGGCACTGCTGCCGCTGTGGCTGGAGGGAACGCTCAGCGCGTTCACGTCCACGGGGCCGCAGAGCAGGTGGGCCCAGCGCTGTTCCCGGGCACCCGGCGCGCGCGGCAGCTTCACCACCAGCGCACCGCCCTTTTCAGGCGAACGGTCCTGCAGTTCTTCGAGGAACGCGTCCACCGAGGCGATGTCGAGGAACTTGTACCAGCGCTCGGTGTTCAGGCGCAGTTCGCCCGCGGTCTGCGGGCCGCGCAGCACCAACATGCCCAGCAGCACGGCGGACTGTTCGGGCACGCCCACGGCGCGCTGGAAGTTGTGTTCGTAGCGCGTGACGCGCCCACCGCTGGTCTCCACCACCATGTGCAGCTGACGCAAGCCGTCGATGGCTTCGGCGATTTCGCCCTCGGTCAGCGAGAGCACCGGTTCACGGCTCGACTTCTGGTTGCAGCCGCTCTGCAAGCTGTTGAGCGTCAGCGGATAGCTGTCGGGCACGGTGCGCGCCTTTTCCATCAAGGTTCCCAAGACACGGGCCTCGGTGATGGACAGGGGGCGCTGGTCAAAGCGGTGCACGCGGGGACCGGTGGGAGAGGTTGGGTGTTCCAGGGTCATTACACTTCGTGGCCATGTCAGCCGTTCATAAAAACATCGTTATTCTGATCTCAGGCAGCGGCTCGAACATGGCCGCCATCGTCAGGGCCGCCGAGCGGCGTCATTGGGGTGATCGGTACGGCGCCCGCGTGGCGGCCGTCATCAGCAACAAGGCCGACGCCACAGGTCTTGAATTCGCACGCAAACACCAGATGGCCACCGCCGTGTTCGATCACAAGGCCTTCGCGTCGCGCGAAGCCTTCGATGCTGCGCTCATGACCGAAATCGACCACCACGATCCAGCGCTGGTGGTGCTGGCTGGCTTCATGCGCATCCTCACGCCCGGCTTTGTGGTGCACTATGAAGGCCGGCTGGTGAACATCCACCCCAGCCTGCTGCCCGCGTTCACAGGGCTGAACACCCACCAGCGTGCCATCGACATGGGCTGCAAGTTCGCCGGCGCCACCGTGCACCGCGTGACGACCGAACTTGACCACGGCGAGATTCTCGACCAGGCCGTGGTGCCCGTGCTGCCAGGCGACACCGCGCAAGCGCTCGCCACGCGGGTGCTGACGCAGGAACACATCATGTACCCGCGCGCAGTGGAGCAGCTGCTCGCCGCCGGCTGATCAGACGCCTTTTGCGAATACCAGGCCCGCGTGTTCCCGCATGGCGTGGAACTTGATCTTCGGCCAGTTGGCCTCGACTGCCCGCAGCGTGGCCGCGTGGTCCACCAGCAGCGTGGGCGCGTCCACGGCGTCCAGCGCCACGCGGTGGCTGTTGGCGTCGATGAACTTCTTGAGCTCGATTTCGCCACCGTCCTCCGGCGCACAGGTGACCCAGCGTGCCACCTGGTAAGGGCTGCCCATGATGCGGGCCTTGACGCCGTATTCGTGTTCCAGCCGGTGCGCCACCACTTCAAACTGCAACTGGCCCACCGCACCGAGCAGCAGCACGCTGCCCGCCACCGGGCGGAACACCTGAATCGCACCTTCTTCACCGAGCTGGGTGAGGCCGGCGCGCAGCTGCTTGCTGCGCAGCGGATCGGCCACTTCCACGCTGCGGATGATTTCCGGCGCGAAGAAGGGCAGGCCGGTGAACTGGAGGCTTTCGCCTTCGGTCAGCGTGTCGCCGAGCTGCAGCACACCGTGGTTCGGGATGCCGATGATGTCGCCGGCAAACGCCTCGTCCAGCAGCTCGCGCCGCTGCGACAGGAAGCTCACCACGGTGTTGGGCCGCAGGTCCTTGCCGCTGCGCACCACCCTGAGCTTCATGCCGCGTTCAAAGTGGCCGCTGGCCACGCGCACGAAGGCGATGCGGTCGCGGTGCGCCGGGTCCATGTTGGCCTGGATCTTG
>JAHIQV010000563.1 GCA_018903185.1 Gammaproteobacteria bacterium
CCTCGCGCGGGCAGCACGAACGGCACAGCTGGAACGTGCGCAAGGATGGCTCGAAGTACTGGTCGCATTCGCTTCTGATCGCCCTGCGCGATGACGGCGGCGAGCTGCGCGGTTTTGCCAAGATCAACCGCGACATGACCGACGCCAAGCGGCTGGACGACCTGATGCGCAACATCAACGACGAGCTGGAAAACCGGGTCGCCGAACGCACCGAGCAGCTGCTGGCCGCGAACAAGGACCTGGAGTCGTTCTCGTACTCGGTGTCACACGACCTGCGCTCCCCGCTGCGCCACATTTCCAGTTTTGTCAGCCTGCTGGAAGAACACCTGAGCGAAGTCAGCGACCACACCACACAACGCTATCTGAACACCATCGGCAATTCGGCGCGCCACATGAGCCAGCTCATCGATGGGCTGCTCGCGTTTTCGCATCTCGGGCGCTCGGCGGTCAAACTCACCGCGGTGGACTTCGCCATGCTCGTGGACGCCGTGGTCAACCAGCTCGCACACGACACCGACGGACGCATGGTCGACTGGGTCATTCCGCCGGATCTGCCGGTGGTCCAGGGCGATGCCCTGTTGCTGCGCGAAGTCTGGGCCAACCTCCTGGGCAACGCGTTCAAGTACACCCGCCCGCGTGAACGAGCCCGCATCGAGATCCGCTGGAGCGTCGATCCCGCCGTGGGCTACACCTTTGACGTGCATGACAACGGCGTGGGTTTCGATACCCAATACGCCCAGAAGCTGTTTGGCGTTTTCCAGCGTCTGCACCGCGCTTCCGAGTTTGAAGGCACCGGCATCGGTCTGGCGCTCACGCGCCGCATCCTGGAGCGCCACGGTGGTAGCATCTGGGCGGAGAGTCAAGTGGGGGAAGGCAGCGTGTTCCACTTCTCGCTACCGTTTGAAGGGATCGGTCCCCCAGACCTCGTGCGAGACTCCATCCCTTCCGCCCTGGAACCATGAACAAGAACGCCGAAACCATTCTTCTCGTCGAAGACAATCCGGACGATGCCGAGCTGACCAAGCTGGCGCTGGCGCGTCATGGACTGGACGGACGTGTCACCCATGTCTCCGACGGCATGCAGGCGCTGGACTATCTCTACCGGCGCAACGGTTTCAGCGATCGTTCGGGTGGCAACCCGATTCTGGTCCTGCTCGACCTGAAGATGCCCCTGCTGGATGGCATCGGCGTGCTCAAGGAAATCAAGAGTTCCGAGCACCTTCGCAAAATTCCGGTGGTGGTGCTGACCTCATCCACCGAGCCAAGCGACCTGCAGCGCGCCTACGATGCCGGCACCAACGCCTACATCGCCAAGCCCACCGAGTTCGCGCAGTTCCTCAGCGCCATGAAACACGTGTGCGAATTCTGGATCAACATCAACCAGCCCGCGCCCCAGAGCGCTGGCGCTGGCATGCGCAACACCTCGTTCGGCGAACTCGCCTGAACAACACCCTCGCCTGCCCCGCGGCGGGCAACTGAGCCCTCACCAGGTATCGATGAAACGCACGGGCGCGTCTGGTGCCGCCCGGGCGCTGTCGAGTCCGCTGGCCAGCCAGTGGCGGGAGGCTGCCGGATCGATCACGGCGTCGATCTCCAGCGTGGTGGCCATTTCGATCGCTGAACCATTGGCCACCTGACGCGCCAGCAATTCATCAAAAAGCGCCTGCCGCTGCGGCCCCTCCGGCAGGGCCTCCAGTTCCTTGCGGTAACCCAGTCGCACAGCACCCTCCAGCCCCATGGCCCCGAATTCACCGGTGGGCCAGGCCACCGTGAACACCGGCGCATGAAAGCCCCCGGCCGTCATGCCCATGGCGCCCAGGCCGTAGCCCTTGCGCAGCACCACGCTGAAGAACGGCACCCGCAGGCTGGCCGCGGTCACGAACAGGCGGCTCACGTGCCGCACCTGGGCACGGGCTTCCATGGCGGGACCGACCATGAAACCCGGCGTGTCCACCAGGCTGACGATGGGCAGGCTGTGCGCATTGCACAGCTGCATGAAGCGCGCCGCCTTGTCGGCCGCATCGGCATCGATGGCGCCGCCCAGGTGCATCGGGTTGTTGGCCATCAGCCCCACCGGCCGGCCCTCGATGCGCGCCAGCGCGGTGTGGATGCCGACACCGAAACCCTCGCGCAGCACCAGCAGGCTGCCCTGATCCACCAGCCCGGCCATCACCGAACGGGTGTCGTAGACGCGCAGCCGGTTTTCCGGCACGAGGTCGCGCAGAGCGTGGGCGTCGGGGGCGATCCAGTCCTTCACCCGCCCCTGGAAGAACGACAAATAGTGGCGCGCCGCGGCCACCGCCTGCGCCTCGTCGTCCACCAGCAGGTCGATCACGCCGTTGGCGTGTTGCACGTCCGACGGACCGATATCCTCCGGCCGGAACACACCGAGGCCACCGCCTTCGACCATGGCCGGGCCACCCATGCCGATGTTGCTCTGGCGGGTGGCGATGATGACGTCGCTGCAACCCAGCAGGGCCGCGTTGCCCGCGAAACAGCGGCCCGCCGCGATGCCCACCACCGGTACCTGACCCGACAGGCGCGCAAAGGCCGCGAAGGTGCCGACGTGCAGGCCGGCCACGATGGGCATGTCGGTGTCGCCCGGACGCCCGCCGCCGCCCTCGGCGAACAGCACCACGGGCAGCTTCTGGGCCAGCGCGATGCCCAGCAGGCGGTCGGTCTTGGCGTGGTTGCGCATGCCCTGCGTGCCGGCCAGCACGGTGGCGTCGTAGGCCATGACCACGGTGCGCGACGGCTCGGCGCCGAAGATCAGGCCATTGACCGAACCGATGCCGGTCACCATGCCGTCGGCCGGCGTGTTCGCGACCAGGTCTTCTTCCGAACGGCGGCTGCGCTGCGCGGCCACCGCGAGCGCACCGTATTCGATGAAGCTGCCGTCGTCGCACAGGTCGGCAATGTTCTCGCGCGCCGTGCGCAGGCCCAGCGCGTGGCGTTTGGCCACGGCTTCGGGGCGGGCCGCGTCAAGGGTCTGGGCCGTGCGTTGGGCGAGCCGCTGCAGATCGGTCCGCTGTTGGGCGGCTGGCGGCAGCCTATCCGGTTCGGGGGTGATCGCATCGGCAGCCGGTTGCACTTGCACCATGGGCTCCAGGCGCAGCAGACCGGCGCCCTCGTCCACCGTCTCGCCTTCGCTGAAGAAACGTTCGACCACCCGCCCGGCCGCTTCGGCGCGCAGCTCGTGCTCCATCTTCATGGCTTCCAGGACCACCAGCGGATCCCCGGCACGCACCGTGTCGCCGGGGTCGACGAGCCATTGCACGAGCTGGGCCTGCAGGGGAGAGCGCACGGTGGTCATGCGCGCATTGTGGCTATCGAGAGGTCGCCCGCGGTCATGCGGGCGACACCCGGTCGGATCAAGGTCAGTGGAGAGCCGGTCCCGCAAACAAGGCCACGTTGCCACCCGCCGCGGTGGTGTTGATGGTCAGCGTCTGCTCGGCGCAGAAACGTTGCAGGTAGTTGGGTCCGCCCGCTTTCGGGCCGGTGCCGCTCAGGCCCTCGCCGCCGAAGGGCTGCACGCCCACCACAGCGCCGATCATGTTGCGGTTCACGTAGACGTTGCCCACCCGCGCGGCGGTGGCCAGCGCCTGCGCGCGGCTGTCGATGCGGGTCTGGATGCCCAGCGTGAGGCCGTAGCCCAGCGCGTTGATCTGGCGGATCACGTCCATCGGGTCGCCGCCCCAGCGCACCACCTGCAGCACCGGGCCGAAGATTTCGGCCTTCACATCGGCGATGGCCTTCACCTCGAACATCTGCGGCGGGATCAGATTGGGCATCGTGGTGACCGGTGCGGCGGCGGGCAGCAGCGGCCTGGCCTGTGCGTGCAAGCGCTGGAGGTGGCGGGTGATGCCTTCAAACGCTTCGGCGTCGATCACCGGGCCGAGGTCGGTCGCCAGCTCGGCAGTGTTGCCCGCCACCAGTTCTTTCGCAGCGCCCTGGATCATTTCGATCACGTGGTCGGCAATGCCTTCGTGCAGACACAGCAGTCGCAGGGCCGAGCAACGCTGGCCGGCGCTGCGGAAGGCGCTCTGCACCACCGCGTCGGCCACCTGCTCGGGCAGGGCCGTGCTGTCGACCAGCATGGCGTTGATGCCGCCGGTTTCGGCGATCAGCGGGACGATGGCGCCGTCTTTCGCGGCCAGCGCGCGCTGGATGATCTTGGCCACCTGCGTGGAACCGGTGAACACCACGCCGGCGATGCCGGCTTGTGCCACCAGCGAGGCGCCCACGGTTTCGCCCGGGCCGTGCAGCAACTGCAAAGCGTTGGCCGGCACGCCGGCGGCGTGCAGCAGCTTCACCGCTTCCAGCGCCACAGCCGGCGTCTGTTCGGCGGGCTTGGCCAGCACCGTGTTGCCGGTGGTCAGCGCGGCGGCGACCTGGCCCATGAAGATGGCGAGCGGGAAATTCCAGGGGCTGATGC
>JAHIQV010000564.1 GCA_018903185.1 Gammaproteobacteria bacterium
ACATCGGTGAACGCTTCTGGCTGGTGGATCCGCTCGATGGCACCAGGGAATTCATCAGCCGCAACGGCGAATTCACGGTCAACATCGCGCTGGTGGAGCACGGGCAGCCGGTGTTGGGTGTGGTGCTGGCCCCGGCCCTGGGCGCGTTGTACGCGGGTGGTGTGGGCCTGGGTGCGTGGGTGGAGCAGGATGGCCAGCGCACACCGATTGCCTGCCGTGCCGTGCCGCCCGAAGGCCTGTCGGTGGTGGCCAGCCGCTCGCACGGCGACGCGGCCGCGCTGGACGCGTTTCTGGCCGGGCGCAAGGTCGCGCACAACGTCAGCGCAGGCTCATCGCTCAAACTGTGCCTGGTGGCCAGCGGGCAGGCCGATGTGTACCCCCGTCTGGGCCGCACCATGGAATGGGACATTGCCGCCGGTCACGCGGTGCTCAGCGGTGCGGGTGGCGTGGTCGAGCGGCTGGACGGCCAGCCGCTGCGCTACGGCAAACCGGGTCTGGACAACCCCCACTTTGCCGCCTGGGGTCTGCGCTGAAGCGCGGCGGACCTGCGATGACCGCTGCCCTGACACTGTTGTCCATCATGGTCCTGCTGGGGCGGCTGGTCCAGGGCCGGTGGTCGGCTGCGGTGTCGGCCTGTGGGCCGCGGCGTATTTCCTGTTTGGCCTGATCGACGAAAAGGCGCCTTGCTGGCGCGCTGTTTCAATCTGGCGCTGGCGACGCTGATCCTTTTGCTGCTGGTGTCGCTGGAGCTGGAACGTTCGGCGCTGCTTCCGCTGCTGGACCGAATTTTCCGGCAAAAGGCACTCCCGGCTTCGCGCCAGCAGCCACCTGTCGCCGATCGGCATGTTCCAGCAGGCTTGGGTGGGGGTGCCGGTGGCATTGGCCTGCATCGGCAGGGCGACAGCCGGGTGCGTCCGCACCTGAGCGGGTGCCAGAGCGCACAGGCACTGGAGTCTCATGAGCGGCGCAGCGCCGCGTGCACCCGCGCCGCGGCGTACGCATCGTTGGCCGCGTAAACCAGCTGCGCTTCGCTCAGGCGTGGGTTGGCCCAGTTGGAGGTGGCGGCTTTCTTGGACTTGATGAAGCGCTGGTTGAACAGCACCGCCACCGCGCCTTTCACGCCCATGTCCTTGCGGTAACCCTGCTGGCGAAAGACGTGGTTGAGCTCCAGCACGCCGGCCGGCTCCACCAGCAGTTTGCTCACGATGCGCTTGGTGTCGTCGCCGAGGCCAAAACCGGCTTTGGTGAACGCCGCGTCGGCGAGCAGGCCGGCCACCAGCTCGCGGCAGGCCGGGTCCTGCAGCTGGAACACCCAGGCGTGCTGCAGCGTGGCGAGCTGCACGATGTGCGGCCCGTCGGACACCTGGTCCTTGAAGAAAGTGGGTTTGCTCTCGGTGTCAAAACCCCAGGCCGCATGGTCACGCAGCGCCGCCGCGGCTTCGCGGGCCTGCTCCACCGTGTCCACCAGCGTGATGCGGTCCAGGCCCAGGCGGTCAAATTCAGGCAGCAGGGCGATGGCTTCCTTGTCGGGCGTGGGGCGGGTGGTTTGCATGGGGTCGGTGGCGGGTGGCCGCTGTGGGCGGGATCGATAATCAGGGCATTGTGCAACGCGCCCCGATGCACTCCTTTGTGCCCGATGCCTTCATGACCTACACGCTCCAGCTCTACGTCTCCGACGACACCACGCCCGCGCAGCGCCAGGCGGCCGAGCGGCTGTTCCGCAAAGCGCTGGAGTCGGCCCTGGGTGATGCCGCCTTGGTGGCGCCGGTGTACGCGGCCTATCAGGCCATCGTGGCCCGTTACGGCGACACGCCGGACCCCGAGGCGCTCACGGTGGAGGAGCGCACGGTGCTCGAACACTGGCAACTGGCCGAAACCGCTGCCATCGAAGCGGTGTTCGGCCCGCACCGGCACCTGGACGAAGGCGGCTACCAGATCGTCTTGCCCGCATAATCGCTACCCCGTTCACGTCCTCCCTGGGCGCTCATTCCCTTTGAAGGACTTTCCCATGAGAAAAACCTATCCCCTGCGGCCCGAAGGCAAAAATCCCGACCGCGTGCTTGATGCCGTCAAGCACGACATCCGCAAATACATGAAGCGCGAGCGCCGCCGCGATCTGCCTGAAGGCGCGACGTTCTGGGATTTTGACTGCCGCTTCGGTGCGGACAAGGGCAGTGCTCAAACCGCCAACCCGGCCGAGCTGATCGGCCTGCTCGATGTGTTGGCCAAGGCGGGTGGCGAGCAATGTTACGTGGAACTGCTGGCCAAGCCCGGTGTGCGCCAGCCACGACCGGCTGGCCAGGAAGTGATCGACGATGCCGGGGCTTCGCCGGCGCCTTCCGATTCCGACGACTGATGCTTTGCGGTGGGTCACCCGGCAAGCGGGTGGCCGATGGCTTCGCCGCTACTCGGGCTGGCCGGTCTTCGCGGCCGCCGCCGCGCGCAGCTTGTCTTTCTTGCTCGGGCGTTTGCCCTTGATGCCGCCGCCCGCCGGCCCGGCCGGTGCAGCCACATCGGTGGGCTCGAACCCGGGCAGCTGCTCCAGCGGCAGGCTCAGGCCCTGGCGTTTTTCGATCAGGCGCCAATGGGCCTCGGTGTCGGCACTCACGAAGCTCACGGCCAGCCCGCTCTCGCCCGCCCGGCCGGTGCGACCGATGCGGTGCACGTAGTCCACCGCCGAGCGCGGCAGG
>JAHIQV010000006.1 GCA_018903185.1 Gammaproteobacteria bacterium
CACGGCCGAGGGGGCCATGAATTCCTGCTCGGCCGCCTTGCCGATGCTGCCGCGCTCGCACACCGCCACAAAAAGCTGGAGCGAGGTGAGGTCGAGGCGGCGGGTGAAGCTGCGGTCCGGGTTGTTCATGGCTGACTCGTCGTCAATGACGATGAGTTGCCAATTTTCTCACCTTGTTCTGTTTTTTGACATCGTATTTCACGATGGGTGTCTCCGCAAAAACAAAACCCGCCGATGGCGGGTTTTGTGGGTGGCGCCGCAGGCGGCTCGGGGTTTATCGCTTGAAACCAGCGGGGACGTCGCGGCGCTCGGCGCCCGTGAACAACTGGCGAGGACGGCCGATCTTGTACTCGGGGTCGCTGATCATTTCGTTGAGCTGGGCGATCCAGCCGACGGTGCGGGCCAGGGCGAAGATGCCGGTGAACAGGTTCACCGGGATGCCGATGGCGCGTTGCACGATGCCGGAATAGAAGTCCACGTTCGGGTAGAGCTTGCGCGAAACGAAATACTCGTCTTCCAGGGCAATGCGCTCCAGTTCCTTGGCCAGCTTGAACAGCGGGTCGTTTTCCAGACCCAGTTCCTTCAGCACTTCGTCGCAGGTTTCCTGCATCAGCTTGGCGCGGGGATCGTAGTTCTTGTAGACGCGGTGACCGAAGCCCATCAGCTTCACGCCGGAGTTCTTGTCCTTGACCTTCTCCATGAATTCGCCGACCTTGGCCACGCCGCCCTGGCGCTGGATGTCTTCCAGCATGTTCAGGCAGGCCTCGTTGGCGCCGCCGTGAGCGGGGCCCCAGAGGCAGGCCACGCCGGCAGCGATGGCGGCAAACGGGTTGGTGCCCGACGAACCGCACAGGCGCACGGTGGAGGTCGACGCGTTCTGCTCGTGGTCGGCGTGCAGGATGAAGATGCGGTCCAGGGCGCGTTCGAGCACTGGGTTCACCACGTACTCTTCACACGGGGTGCCGAACATCATGCGCAGGAAGTTGCCCGAGTAGCTCAGGTCGTTCTTCGGGTACATGTAGGGCTGGCCCACGCCGTACTTGTAGGCCATGGCCACCAGGGTGGGCATCTTGGCGATCAGGCGGATGGCCGCCACGTGACGGTGCTCCGGGTTGTTGATGTCGGTGCTGTCGTGGTAGAAGGCCGACAGACCTCCCACCAGGCCGGTCAGCACGGCCATGGGGTGGGCATCACGGCGGAAGCCACGCAGGAAGAACTGCATCTGCTCGTTGACCATGGTGTGGTTGATCACGAGCTTGTGGAAGTCGCCGCGTTGCTTGTCGTTGGGCAGATCGCCGTTGAGCAGCAGGTAGCAGGTGTCGAGGTAGTCGCAGTGGGTGGCGAGCTGCTCGATGGGGTAGCCGCGGTACAGCAGTTCACCCTTGTCACCATCGATGTAGGTGATGGCCGACTGGCAGGAGGCGGTCGACAGGAAGCCGGGGTCGTAGGTGAACATGCCGGTCTGTGCGTACAGCTTGCGGATGTCGATCACGTCCGGGCCGATGCTGCCGGCATACACCGGCATATCGACGCTGGGGCTGCCGTTGGAGAACGACAAGGTGGCTTTGTTGTCTACGAGTTTCATTCGGTTTCCTTTTAAGGGGCTTAAACGGGTAGCCGGGCTGCGCGAAGCATGCCCAATACGTGCGTGACGTCGTCACGGGCCAGCTCGCCTTGGGGTGATTTCCTGCCGAGCAACAGATCGAGCAGATCGTTGTCGGACAAATCCATTAGAACCCCCAGAGCTTCAGCCTGCCTGACAGTCAAGCCAGAAGCGTGCCTGGCAAAGAAGCTGTCGATGAACAGGTCGTTTTCGAGCAGTCCACGGCGGCAGCGCCAGCGCAGCTTGCTCAGAGCGCGTTGATCGAGCAGGGCGTCACAGGTACTGGCATCCATAGTGGTTCGGGTGGGGCGCTCAGATCGAGCGCATCACCATCATTTCCTTGATCTTGCCGATCGCCTTGGTCGGGTTCAGGTTCTTCGGGCACACATCCACGCAGTTCATGATGGTGTGGCAGCGGAACAGGCGGTACGGGTCTTCCAGGTTGTCCAGGCGCTCGCTGGTGGCTTCGTCGCGGCTGTCGGCGATGAAGCGGTAGGCCTGCAGCAGGCCGGCCGGGCCGACGAACTTGTCCGGGTTCCACCAGAAGCTCGGGCAGCTGGTCGAGCAGCTGGCGCACAGGATGCACTCATACAAACCGTTGAGCTCTTCGCGTTCTTCGGGGCTCTGCAGGCGCTCGCGCTCGGGGGCTGGGGTCTCGTTGATCAGGTAGGGCTTGATGCTGTTGTACTGCTTGAAGAACAGCGTCATGTCGACGATCAGGTCGCGCACCACCGGCAGGCCGGGCAGGGGCTTCAGCGTGATCACGCCGGGCAGCGTGTTCATGTTGGTCAGGCAGGCCAGACCGTTCTTGCCGTTGATGTTCATCGCGTCCGAACCGCAGACACCTTCGCGGCAGGAGCGGCGGAAGGAGATCGTGGGATCGACTTTCTTGAGCTTCATCAGCGCGTCGAGCAACATGCGCTCGTGGCCGTCGAGTTCGACCTCGATGGTCTGCATGTAGGGCTTGGCGTCCTTTTCCGGGTCGTAGCGGTAGATCTTGAATGTGCGAAGGGCCATGGTGTTTTTCTCCGGGCTTGTTCTGTTCGGGATGGGTGCTTAGAAGGTACGGACCTTCGGAGGCACGGATTCCACGGTCAGCGGCTTCAAGTTGACGGGCTTGTACGACAGGCTGTTGGTGGCGCTGTCCCACAGCGTGTGTTTCATCCACTCCACATCGTTGCGGCCCAGAGGGAACTGGGCGTCGTCGGCCGGACGCTCGTAGTCGTTCACGGTGTGCGCGCCACGGCATTCCTTGCGGGCCGCGGCCGAGGTCATGGTGGCTTGCGCCACTTCCATCAGGTTGTCCACTTCCAGCGCTTCGATGCGCGCCGTGTTGAACACCTTGGACTTGTCACCCAGGGTGATCTTGGCCACTCGCGAACGCAGGGCATTGATCTTGGTGACGCCTTCGTCCATGCTGGCCTGGGTGCGGAACACGCCAGCGTGCTGCTGCATGATGGCGCGCATGTCGTTGGCCACGTCCTGGGCGTATTCGCCTTCGCTCGAAGCATCCAGGCGCGCGAGGCGGGCCAGGGTCCTGTCGGCGGCGTCGGCGGGCAGGGGTTTGTGCACCTGCAACTTGTTGTTGTTCTCGACGATGTGGTTGCCGGCGGCGCGACCGAACACCAGCAGGTCGAGCAGCGAGTTCGTGCCCAGGCGGTTGGCGCCGTGCACGCTGACGCAAGCGCATTCGCCCACGGCGTAAAGGCCGTTGACGACTTTCTGCGCACCGTGACCGTCGGGCGTGACGACCTGTCCGTTGATGTTGGTCGGGATGCCGCCCATCTGGTAGTGGATGGTGGGCACGACGGGGATCGGCTCACGCGTGATGTCCACGTTGGCAAAGTTGTGGCCGATTTCTTCCACCGAGGGCAGGCGCTTGCGGATGGTTTCGGCGCCCAGGTGGTCGAGCTTCATCAGCACGTAGTCCTTGTTGGGACCACAGCCACGGCCTTCCTTGATTTCCTGGTCCATGCAGCGTGAAACGAAGTCGCGCGGAGCCAGATCTTTCAGGGTGGGCGCATAGCGCTCCATGAAGCGCTCGCCTTCGCTGTTGAGCAGGATCGCGCCTTCACCGCGGCAGCCTTCGGTCAGCAGCACGCCCGCGCCAGCCACGCCGGTGGGGTGGAACTGCCAGAACTCCATGTCCTGGAGCGGCACACCAGCACGCGCCGCCATGCCCAGGCCGTCGCCGGTGTTGATGAAAGCGTTGGTGGAGGCGGCGAAGATGCGGCCTGCACCACCCGTGGCCAGCAGGGTCTGCTTGGCTTCCAGGATGTAGGTCTCGCCGGTTTCCATTTCCAGCGCGGTCAC
>JAHIQV010000565.1 GCA_018903185.1 Gammaproteobacteria bacterium
CACTACCTCAACGACAGCGCGCGCCTGGGCTGGGCCATGCGCAAAGCGGTGGAAGACCATTACGACGGCACCGTGGCCTTCCTCGCCAGCGGCAGCTTGAGCCACCGCTTCGCGCAGAACGGCCTCGCGCCCGAATTCGCCTTCAAGGTCTGGAGCCCCTTCCTCGAAACCCTGGACCACCGCGTGGTGCAGATGTGGGAAAACGGTGAATGGGCCGATTTCTGCGGCATGCTGCCCGAGTACGCCGCCAAGGGCCACGGCGAAGGCTTCATGCACGACACCGCCATGATGCTGGGCGTGCTGGGCTGGAGCGAATACGACGGCAAGGCCGAGGTCATCACGCCGTATTTCGGTGCCAGCGGCACCGGCCAGATCAACGCCGTGTTTCCCGTCACCCCCGTCACGGGCAAAGCCATTCCCAAGGCGCAGGCCTCGGCCGCCGACGGCTTCAGCCTGGTCAGCACGAGACTCTGAACATGCCCCACCTCGTCATCCTCTACACCCACAACCTCGACATGCCCGCGGCCGAAGGCGGCGTCGACATGAGCGGCCTGTGCCGCGCCCTGTGCGACACCATGCTCGGTGTGCGCGACGAGCAGGACCGGCAGGTCTTCCCCACCGGCGGCACGCGTGTGCTGGCCTATCCCGCCGCGCACAGCGCGGTGTCCGACGGCGGTGCGGCCGGTGTGGCGGCCGGCCTGGGCGGCGACTACGCCTTCGTCTACATGAACGTGCGGATGGCCCAGGGGCGCAGCGCGGTCGTGCACCAGCGCGTGGGCGATGCGCTCAACGCCTGTGTGAAAGAGCGCTTTGCCGAGCAACTCGCCAGGCGCCCCATCGGCATCACGGTGCAGGTGGACGAAGGCCACGAGGTCTTCGACGCCAAGAACAGTTCCCTGCACCCGCTCTTTGCACCCAAGAAAGCCTGACCCCACCATGTTCAGCCCCGAACTCATCGCCCAGCTCGCCGCCGAACTGCAGCAGTCGCAACAGACGCGCACCCCGGTCGAACACTTCTCCAAACGCCACCCCGGTATGACCGTCGAAGACGGCTACCGCATCGGCCGCGCCTGGGTCGAACTGCAGAAGGCCGAAGGACGCCAGGTCATCGGCCACAAGATCGGCCTGACCAGCCGCGCCATGCAGATCAGCAGCCAGATCGACGAGCCCGACTACGGCACCCTGCTCGATCACATGCTCTACACCGCGCAGGCCGGCGAGGTGCTGGAAATCCCGGTCAAGAACTTCATCGCGCCGCGCGTCGAGGTCGAGCTGGCCTTCGTGCTCAAGGCTCCCCTCACCGGGCCGGACGTGACGGTTGAAGACGTGCTCAACGCGACCGACTACATCACCCCCGCCATCGAGATCATTGACGCTCGCATCGAGCAGTTCGACCGCCACACCAAGGTCATGCGCAAGGTCTACGACACCATCAGCGACAACGCGGCCAACGCCGGCATCGTGGTCGGTAGCGGTGACCCGGCCTTCCGCGCTGACCCGCGCAGCACCAACCGCCCCTGGTGCGGTGCCATCCTGCGCCAGAACGGCGCGGTGGAAGAAACCGGTCTCGCCGCCGGCGTGCAGGGCGACCCCGCCATCGGCATCGCCTGGCTGGCCAACAAGCTCGCGCCCTGGGGCGAGACGCTGCAGGCCGGCGAGATCGTGCTGGCCGGCAGCTTCACGCGCCCGGTGGCGGCCAAAGCGGGCGACCTCTTCGAGGCCGATTACGGGCCGCTGGGTTGTCTGCGCTTCAAGTTCATCTGATTCCACGTACGAGGAGACACCCATGGCTGACGCCTTTTTCAAACCCGCCCGTTTCAGCGAAGCCGAGTGGGCCGCCCGCGTGCAGCTAGCCGCTTGTTACCGCATCTTTGCCCACCTCGGCTGGGCCGAGCTGATCTACAACCACATCTCGCTGCGCGTGCCGGGTCCGGACGATCACTTCCTCATCAACCCCTTCGGCCTGCACTACACCGAGGTGACCGCGTCCAACCTGGTGAAGGTGGACATCGACGGCAACACCATCGGCCACAGCGACTGGCCGATCAACCCGGCCGGCTTCACCTTCCACGGCGCGATCCACGCCACGCTGCCCGACGCGCACTGCGTGATGCACGTGCACACCACGCCGACCATGGCGGTGTGTTGCCTGAAAGACGGCCTGTCGTTCACCAACTTCTACGCCGCGCAGCTCTGGGGCCAGGTGGCCTACCACGAGTTCGAGGGCATCACCGTGCACCGCGACGAGGGCGCGCGCATCCTCGCCTCCTCGGGCGGCAAACCGGTGCTGCTGCTGCGCAACCACGGCCCGGTGGTCATCGGCCGCACGCTGGCGCAGGCGTTCAACCTGATGTGGCTGGTACAACGGGCGTGTGAAATCCAGGTGGCCTCGCAGCCACTGGGTGAGCTGCAGCCCATCACCGAAGCCGCGCTGCAGGCCTGCGTGCGAGACTCGCTCAACTTCAACCCCAAGTTCGGCGCCGGTGAAGATTCCTTTGCTGCCATGCAGCGCCTGATCGACCGCATCGACCCGAGCTACCGCGCATGAGCACAACACCTTCCATTCAGAAAGTCGCTGTCGTTGGCGTCGGTGCCATCGGTGGCCTGTTCGCCGGCTGGCTGGGTTCGCGTTTGCCTACCGGGCAGATTCAACTGTCTGCCGTGGCGCGCGGCGACACGCTGCGCACCCTGCGCCAGCAGGGCCTGACCTGGGTCGACGCCGAGGGCGCCGAACACCGCGTCGCGGTCAACGCCAGCGACGACCCGGCCAGCCTCGGTGTGCAGGACCTGGTGATCGTCTCGGTCAAGGGCCCGGCCATGCCCGTGGTCGCGCCTGCCGTGCGCGCGCTCATGGGACCGCACACGGTGGTGCTGGTCGCCATGAACGGCGTGCCTTGGTGGTTCTTCGACGGCCTGCCCGGCGAAGCCGCCGGCCTGCAACTCAACACCGTCGACCCCGGCGGCGTCACCGCGCAGCACATCCCCACGTCGCAGGTCATCGGCTGCGTGGTGCACGCCAGCGCCGCCGCGCCGCAGCCCGCGCGCATCGAGCGCATCAAGAACAACCAGCTCATCATCGGCGAGCCGGCTGGCGGCGTGTCGCCGCGCGTGCAGGCGCTGAGCGAGCTGCTCACGCAGGCCGGCTTCGGTGTCACCGTCTCCGAGCGCATCCAGCGCGACATCTGGTTCAAGCTCTGGGGCAACATGACCATGAACCCGGTCTCGGCCATCACCGGCGCGCCCTGCGACCGCATCCTGGACGACGATCTGGTGCGCGGTTTCTGCAGCGTCGTGATGCGCGAGGCCCAGGCCATCGGCGCGCGCATCGGCATCCCCATCGAGCAGCAACCCGAAGACCGGCACGCCGTCACGCGCAAGCTCGGCTCGTTCAAGACCTCGATGCTGCAGGACGTGGAGGCCAGCCGCCCCATCGAGCTCGACGCCCTGGTGGGCGCGGTGCGCGAGATCGGGCAGCACCTGATTGAGCCCACACCCAACATGGACGCGCTCATGGGCCTCACAAGATTGATGG
>JAHIQV010000566.1 GCA_018903185.1 Gammaproteobacteria bacterium
ACGTGGGCCTGCTCCAGTGCATCGCCGACGAGCAGACGCCGGTCTATATCGACATGCTGGCGCACACCTCACTGTGGGAAGGCGCACGGCGGGCCGGTGCACCAACCCATCCGTTCCGGCACAACGATGTGGATCACCTGCGCCGCCTGATCGGCCAACATGGCGGGGGTCTCGTGGTGGTGGATTCGGTCTACAGCACCACCGGGTCCGTGGCGCCTTTGACGGAGCTGGTGGACCTGGCCGAAGCGGGCGGCTGCATGATCCTGGTGGACGAGTCGCACTCGCTCGGCACCCACGGACCCGGAGGCGCCGGCCTGTGTGTCGAACTCGGGCTCTCCAGCCGGGTGCACTTCATCACGGCCAGCCTGGCCAAGGCCTTTGCCGGGCGCGCGGGTTACTTCAACATCCCGACAGGCCTGCGCAACTACATCCTGAGCACCAGCCACCACAACATCTTCAGTTCGTGTCTGCTGCCGCACGAGGTGGCCGCGCTCAACGCCACCCTGGATGTCATCAAGGGGTGCCATGCCGAGCGTGAGCGCCTGCACCGCCACTCCCTCAGGATGCGCCAGGACTTCATCGACCAGGGGTTTCCGGTGCACCACGGCACCGAGCAGATCATCGCGCTGGAGGCGGGGCCCGAGCCGGACACGCTGGTCTTGCGGGACCTGCTGGAAGAGCGGGGCATCTTTGGTGCGGTCTTCTGCGCACCGGCCACGGCGCGCAACCGGTCCCTCGTCCGACTGACCTTGAGCGCGGCGCTGACCGATGCCGAAATGGACCATGTCGCCGGGGTGGCGCGCGAGATCGCGCCGCTGGTCAAGCCCTGGGATTGGCCGGTCGCGCGGCGATCCCGTGGCGCAGCCACTCAGGCGTCCTGAATCTTGCGCGTACCCTGGACATCCAGAAAGTTGCGATACGGGTAGATGGGCTGCGGCAGGTCGGCTTCTGCCAGCTTGAAGCTGGCCGCCATGAGCAGTCCATCGTCGCCCACATCGAAGGATCGCGCGGTGCGGATGGGACCGTGCAGGCCCAGTTGCTGGTGCAGCTCCACCGCGGGCAGCAGCTGCCCCGCAGCGACGGCACGCGCCACGTCAAAACCGAGACCGGCGGAGGTGGCCAGTTCCGCCAGATCGGGCAGACCGTTGCTCGGTTCCAGTTGCAGCCATTCGCACCGGCCCGACGCATCCAGGCCGAGCAGACCGAACGGTTCGCCCAGGACCACGTATTCGATCCAGTGCTTCAGGGCATGGGCCTGGAGCGTGCGCGCGACCGAAGGGACCTGCAGCAGCGATTGTTGTGAGGGCTGCAGGACGGCGCGCCAGAGGGTGTTGAGCCGGGGGTGGGGGGCGTGGGTCAGTTTCGCCAGTGCCGCCAGCAACCGACCGGTGATGTCGGCAGCCTGCTTGGGAATGAACTGGTCGATGAGGCCACTGTTGAACGCCTGGATGGCGACCTGCTCGTCGGCCTGCCCGGTGAGCAGCACGCGTGCGCCTGGCCAGTCCAGCAGGGTGGTGAGCACTTTCAGGCCATCGGTGCCGGGCATGGCGTAGTCCACCACGCAGACCTGAGCGAGCTGGTAGCGGTCCGTGCTGCCGGCCCAGTAACGCAGCACCTGGGGAATGAGGGACTGTCCCCGGCGCCAGCGTTCGATCATCTGCAGGTGCATGCCGGCGTCGGCCTCCCAGCGCGCGGGTTCATCGCGCATGCGCTCGGCAAAACCCGAAGGGCGGCTGAACAGTTCGACTTGCAGGTGGCTGGGCAAGACCATGCCCAGCATCTCCAGGTAGTCGAGATCGTCGTCGAGAAACAGCAGGCTGCCCGAACGGTGGTAGAGAGGGAGCTTGAGGGCCATGTCGTTTGTCCGGAAGGTGGGGAGCGCTCAGGCGGCGGGGGTGACGTGCAGGGGCAGATCGATCACGAAGACCGCACCCTCGCCGGGTTCGGAATGCACGCTGATCTGTCCTTTGACGGTCTCCACCACGTTCTTGCAGAAGGTCAGGCCCAGGCCACTGCCCACGCCCGTCTGGGTGGAAAAAAAAGGTTCGAAGATGAGCTGCTGGTGTTCGTGGGGAATGCCCAGGCCTTTGTCGGCCACCGCCAGCCGGCCTTTGCCGCGGTATACGCCCACCGTGATGCGCAGATCACCGGGGCCTGAAGCATGGCTGGACGCGGCCAGCGAATGCAGGGCGTTCTTGATCAGGTTGCCCAGCATTTGTGAGAACAGGGCCCGGGAGCCCATGAAGCAGAAATCCTGCTGGATAAACACGTCAACACAATCCCGTTCGCGCGAAGAACGGTAGGGATGGTTGGCCACCACCTCCTGCACCAGCTCCGCCGCATGGACGGAAGACTTTTCATGGGGCAGGCGCAGCAGCTGGGCGTTGGAGATCTGGGTGTCGATCTGGCGGTTCATGCTGCGCACCAGGTTTTGCAGCCGGGTCGCCAGGTCTTCAATCTTCTTTCGCTTGTGGTCGGGCATGTCGTGCTGGGCCTGGTTGCGCAGCACGTCGCCCAGCAGGTCCACCGTGGCCAGCGGCGTGCGCAGTTCGTGCGCCATCACCGCCATCGTGCTCAAGGTGTTGATCAGGCGGGTCCGGCGCAGGTTGGCACTGGAGAATCCCAGCAGGAAGGCCGTACCCCAGGCGAAACCGAGCACGAAGTGGTTTTCCAGCGGAATGTTGAGCCCCGGGAGTTCCGGCGTTCGTTGCCCCATGTACGCCAGCCAGCTGATCAGGATGCCGGCCGTGCTACCCAGGGTGGCCAGTCGCCAGTCGGTCATGTGGTAGTAGATGAGAAACATGGCGCTGACGCTGGCGAGCCAGACCGGATTGCCCCCATTCATCCAGTACATCCAGAAAAAGAAAACCGGCATGACCAGCCAGCAGACGATGGAATACAGCCAGGCACCCCGGTAGGAGCTGTTGTCTCGCGAGAGCAGGGGCAAGAACAGGAGTGCCCCCGAACAGGCCGCAACGATTCTCAGGAACAGGCTCTCATAGGGTTGCGGCACGACAACCTTCCAGATGCCGTAAAAAAGCAGATTGCCAAAAAATACCGAGAAACCTGCCCATCGAAGCCGGGTGGTCGATGGGTGCAAAATAGGCTCCATGGGCGCATGCACGAGCTCGCCCAGCAGCCAGTGCCAAATCCAGGCTTTGGCGCTGTGAACCCGCAAACGATCCAACGACAACATGTTCTCCTTGCACCATCCGCATGACCTCCCTCGCCGAGTGCGGGAGCGGTGTGCTTCGATTGTCCATGGTGTGAAGGGGGCGCGAGCATGACCCTGCCTGTCAACTTTGACAGTGTGAGCGTGGATGCGATCCTCGCGGACTGGGTCTGTGCCATCGGCGATCAGGGTGTGGACGCGGTGGTGGTGCTGGGTCCGAACCCCCTGGGCGGGCGGGACGACCGCCAGGTGCTGGCGGTGCATCCGCCCCGCATGCTGGCGCAGGCGCAGGCGCTGGCCGAGAGTAGTGATTTTGGTGCCGGCTGGCGCGACAGCGATGCGCCCCTGGTGGCCTGGCAAGACATTTCCAAATCGGCTTACGCCGAACAGGCCGGCCGCTGGCGCCGTCTGTGGCTGGCCCATGGCCACCGCACGCTGGTGCGCGTGGCGTTCAGCCTGCCGGCCGGGCGAGCGTTCGAATGTTTCATGTTCAGCCCGCGGGCCTTTGCCGGGCGGCCCGAGGCCGCCGAGCTGGCGTGGTCGGCCTTCAACATCTGGCCCATGCTCCGACGCGCCATCGCCGAACAGCGGCTGAGCCTGAGCCCGCGCGAGCAGGAAAGCCTGAACCTGGCTTTCGAAGGACTGACCGCGCGCGAAACCGCGCTGCGCATGGACTGCTCCGAGCGCACGGTGAACTACCACCTGGCCAATGCCATGGCCAAACTGCAGACCGACAACAAGCTCGCCGCCGTGCAGCGGGCCTGCTGGATCGGCCTGATCTGAATCCCTTTCGCGCCGGATCTATGGCCCATGGTGCGATGCCGCAAAAGCGGTGTCCGCGCGTGGTCATAATGCGCGCATGACTTTTTTGGCCCTGGATGTTGGGAACACCCGCCTGAAATGGGCGTTGTACGACGCTCCCTGCGTGGGTGCCCGTTTGCTGGCGCATGGCGCCCAGTTTCTGGAGAACATTGAAAAACTGGCCGATGGCGACTGGTGCGATCTGCCGGCACCGCGCTGGGTGGTCGGCTGCATCGTGGCCGGCGACGCGGTCAAGCAGCGCGTGCAGGAGCAGCTCGAGCTGTGGGATGTGAGTCCACAGTGGGTGATTTCCAGCAGCGAGGAAGCTGGACTGGTCAATGGCTACGACC
>JAHIQV010000567.1 GCA_018903185.1 Gammaproteobacteria bacterium
CCGCGCGAGGCGGCCAGGCGCAGCATGAGCTTGGCGCTCGCCAGGGCCGCGTCGGCATCGGGGTCGCGGAACAGCACGGCGTAGTGCCGTCCCAGCATCTCGGACGGTGAGTAGCCCTCCAGGCGCTGTGCACTGTCGGTCCAGTCGGTGATGTGGCCTTGTGCATCCAGGAAAAAGATGCAGTATTCACGCAGGTTGTCCACCATCAGGCGGAAGCGCTGCTCGCTCTCGAGCAATTCCAGGGAGCGTTCGCGGATGCGCAGCTCCAGTTCGTCATTGAGCTGGCTGACGCGCTGTTCGATGCGCTTGTGGTCCGTGATGTCGATGGTCTGTACAAACACCCCCTGTACCTGGCCTTCGTGGATGTCGGGCAGGCAGGTGGTACTGACAACGATAGGGTCGCCATGGACCGTCTTGCGCCTGGACTCGAAGGTCTGGGTCTGCCCGTCCAGGGCGGCCTGCAGGCGGGGGCCGATCTCGACCCATTCGGCCGGGGGCAGGCACTCGCTGATGTGCAGACCGAGGATCTTGTCGGGGTCGAGGCCGAACACGCGCTGGTGCTCGGCGTTGACAAAACGCAGGCACAGCATCGCGTCCAGGTAGGCGATCAGGCCGGGCACGTGGTCGGTGATGGTCTGCAGGAAGCGCTGGCTTTCGAGCAGGGCGATCTCGGCGGCCTTGCGCGGGGTGATGTCCACCACCGTGGTGTTGCTGCGCAGAAACTGGCCGCGGGCATCGCGCACGGCCGAGGACGAGAGCAGCGCGTGGAAGACCGTGCCATCACGGCGGCGCATCTCGTATTCCACGCCTTCCAGCACGCCGTCCTGGATCAGGCGTTGCAGGCGGTCTTCCAGGAGCTCGATCCGGCTGGGCAGGATGAAGTCGCGGAAACTCTTGATGCCCACCACTTCTTCGCGCTCATAGCCCAGCCACTTCAACTCCGTGTCGTTGATCGAGACATAGATGCCGTTGATGTCCAGCGAGTGGTAGCCGCAGGGTGCGTGGTTGTACAGGTCTTGCGACCGTTCCAGCGCCTCCTGAAGCTGCAGGTTGGCACGCTTCACCTGGTCTTCGCCGGCTTTGCGCTCGGTGATGTCGATCAGGGTGCTGTTGGTGCGCACAAATCGGCCCTGTTCGTCCGTCACGACGGTGCTGGAGGCCAGACCGACGAAGGGGCGGCCGTCTGACAGTCGCAGTGTCACTTCTTCAGGTTCGAGATGGCCGCTCGCTTCCAGCTGCAGCCGACGCATGTTCTGCTTGGCCAGTTGCGAGGGATCGACCAGATCGCGGAAGTTCAGGTGGCCGACCACGTCAGCGCGCTTGCGGCCCAGCCAGTTCAGGGCGGTCTGGTTGATCATCTGGATGGTGCCATCCCGGTCCAGCGAGTAGTAGCCACAGGGCGCCTGGTTGTAGAGCGCCTGGGCTTCCTGGAGCGTCTGCCGCAGCCGTGCGTTGGCCTGGGCCAGTTCGTCCGTGCGTTCGCGCACACGGCTTTCCAGCTGGGCGTTGAGCTGGCGGATTTCTTCCTGCTGCTGGTGCTGCTCGGTGATGTCGCGCGAGACCACCAGCAGCATCACGGGCTGGCCACGCTCGTCGTTGATCGGCGAGACCATGGTGTCCCACCACTTGGGGGTCTGCTTGAAGGTCAGGCCGAAGGCCATGAACCGCGAGTTTTCGCCCCGGGCAGCGCTGGTCACGGCCTGGCGGGCCAGCACGGCGCTCTCGCTGGTCCACCATTGCGTCCAGTCGCTGCCACGCACCTGCTCGAAGTCATCCACTTCGACCAGCCGGCAACCCTGGGCGGTCATCTGCACCACGCGGCCGTCGAGATCCAGCACCTTGGTGCAGTCCGGGCTGCTCGCGATGATCTGCCGGTTGAATTCGGCCTGGATCCGCGCGTCGGCCTGCAGTTCGCGCAGCGGCGTGATGTCCTGCACGAAGCCGAGCTGTCCCGTGATCCGCCCACCGTCGTCGAACATCGGTGTGTTGCGAACCAGCACGTGCACGAGTCCCGCTCCGGGGCGCAGGAGACGCAGCTCCACGCTGCGGGCTTCGCCGTGCAGCACGCTGGTCATCCAGTCGTTCCGGACCCTTTCCAGGTCATCCGGGTGCACGCGTTCGAGCCAGCCGAAGTTGGGAAAGTCCTGCGCTTGCAGACCAAAGATCTGTTGCAGGGATTCGTCCACATGGGTGAGGACGCCGGTGGCGTCGGTGCGGAAGATGCCGATCGGGAACGCACTGGCCAGGGCGGCGAACAAGGCTTCGTATTCCAGCTGGGCCGTGCGGGGCCCGTCCGATCCGCGCAGGGTGTGTCCTTGGGGATGCAGCGGCAGTGGCAGGCCGGGCTGCCCGTCGGGCGGATCCTGGGGCGTGCTGAGGTGCCGTGCATAAAACTGGCGCAGATGCTGGTTTTCGCTGCGCAGTGCCTCCATCTCCAGGAGCAACTCGAGCTCGCGTGCCGACCGGGGCCCGCGGCCGGTCTCGGCCACGGCGCCGTTGCCGGAATCGGGGGGGGGTGCACTCATCGCACGCTACTGTACCCGAGGCGTCCGGGACGCAGACGGTGAGATTGGACCGTCAGAACCGGGGCAGTTCGGGAAACGAAAGCCGGCCACCGCGCACCAGCATCTTGCCGTACTCGGCACAGCGTTGCAGCGTGGGAATGACCTTGCCCGGGTTCAGCAGCTCTTTGGCATCAAAGGCCCTCTTGACGCCGAACATGAGCGCGTTCTCCTCTGGCGAGAACTGCACGCACATGCTGTTGAGCTTTTCCACGCCGACGCCGTGTTCCCCGGTCACCGTTCCCCCCATGGCAACGCTGGTCTCCAGGATGTCGGCGCCAAACAGTTCGCAGCGGTGCAACTGGTCGGGGTCGTTGGCGTCAAACAGGATCAGCGGGTGCAGGTTGCCGTCGCCGGCGTGGAAAACGTTGGCGCAGCGCAGGTCGTATTTCCGTTCCATCTCGCCGATGGCGATCAGGATGTCGGCCAGGCGCTTGCGCGGGATGGTCGAGTCCATGCACATGTAGTCGGGGCTGATGCGGCCCGAAGCCGGGAAGGCGTTCTTGCGCCCGCTCCAGAAGCGCAGGCGCTCGTCCTCGTCCTTGCTGACAGCGATGGCGGTGGCGCCGCAGCGCCGCAGCACGGCGCTCATGCGGCCGATTTCTTCTTCCACTTCTTCCGGCGTGCCGTCGCTCTCGCAGAGCAGGATGGCGGCGGCATTCAGGTCGTAACCGGCGTGCACGAAGTCTTCCACCGCGGCGGTCATGGGTTTGTCCATCATCTCCAGCCCGGCCGGGATGATGCCGGCCGCGATGACCGAGGCCACAGCGTCGCCGGCCTTCTGGATGTCGTCGAAGCTGGCCATGATGCAGCGCGCCAGCAGCGGTTTGGGCACCAGCTTCACCGTGACCTCGGTGGTGACGGCCAGCATGCCTTCGCTGCCGATGATCAGTGACAGCAGGTCCAGACCCGGGGTGTCGAGTGCCTCGCCGCCGAAGCTGACGGGTTCACCTTCGATGGTGAAGCCGCGCACCTGCAGCACGTTGTGCACCGTCAGGCCGTATTTCAGGCAGTGCACGCCACCCGAGTTTTCGGCCACGTTGCCGCCGATGGTGCAGGCGATCTGGCTGCTCGGGTCGGGTGCGTAGTACAGGCCGTGGGGCGCAGCCGCTTCGGAAATGGCCAGGTTGCGCACGCCGGACTGAACCACGGCGGTGCGCGAGCGCGGGTCGATCGACAGGATCTTGTTGAACTTGGCCAGGGACAGCGTGACGCCCAGCGCGTGGGGCATGGCCCCGCCCGAGAGGCCGGTACCGGCGCCGCGCGCGACCACCGGAACGTTCAGTGCGTGGCAGGCCTTGAGCACGGCCGCCACCTGGGCCTCGGTTTCCGGCAGCGCGACCACCAGCGGGCGTTCCCGGTAGGCGGTCAGGCCGTCGCATTCGTAAGGCACGGTGTCTTCGGCCTGCCAGAGCAGGGCGTGCGCCGGCAGCGACGCCTGCAGGGTGCGCACCACCTCGGCCTGGCGGGCGGCGCGTTCGGCGCGGGTGACTTCGGCGGGGGCGGTGGGTGCGTTCATGCGCGCCAGTTTAGGACAGCGTGCCTCACCGTGGGTTGAAGAAACTTGCAAGAACCTGTGAGCCCGCGGTTTGACGCAGCTCAAACGCCGGGGTCTTGAAACCGCCGGGGTGTGCCGCTATGTTCCCGCCATGGGCGGCGCCGTGACCGCTCAGTCCGGGTCCATCGACCCAGTCCATTGTCAAAGGAGCACATGCCATGAACCATCTGATCGCCCGTTCCGGACTGTTTGACGATTTCTTCAAGGACGTCGCACCGGGTTTTTACGTCCGTCCCCTGCACGGCGATTCCTTGCCGTCACCCTCGCAGATCAAGATCGACGTGAAGGAAACGCCGTCGGCTTACACCGTGGTGGCCGAGGTGCCCGGCGTGGCCAAGGAAGACATTCACGTCACCGTGGAAGGCGGTGTGGTGACCCTGCGCGCCGAGATCAAGCAGGAAGACAGCCAGAGTCAGGACGAGAAGGTGCTGCGCACAGAGCGTTATTACGGTTCGGTGTCCCGCAGCCTCCAGCTGGCGACCGACATCGACAACCAGAACGCCCGGGCCCGGTACGAAAACGGGGTGCTGACGCTGACCCTGCCCAAGAAGGTGGCGCTCGCAGGCCAGCGCTTGAATATCGAGTGATCAGCTCAGGCTCTTCTTGAGCCACTCGGCGAACGCCACGCACTCCCAGCGGTCCATGGTGCCGGTGCGCCAGCACAGGTAGTGCGCGTGCGGGCTGGGCACGTGGCGCTCGTACAGCGGCACCAGTGTGCCGTGCTCCAGCCAGGGCGCGGCCAGCTTGATGCGCACCAGCGCCACGCCCATGCCGGCGGCGGCGCCGTCGCACATGAGGCCGATGTCGTTGAACTGCGAGCCGTCCACGGGTTCGGGCCAGTCCAGATCGTGCGCGGCGAACCAGGTGCGCCAGGGCTCCAGCGGGCTGCGCAGCAGGGGCACACCTTCCAGGTCTTCGGGTGCGTCGAACGGCCCGTGCTCGCGCGCAAACGCCGGTGAGGCCAGCGGCGTGACGTCGTCCTTCATCAGGCAGACGTGTTCCACGTCGGCGTAGCGGCCGGTGCCGAAGCGGATCATCAGGTCGGCGTCTTCGGCCACCACGTCCAGCAGCGGGATGCTGACCTGCAAGGTGAGGTCAATCTCCGGGTAGGCCTCGCTGAACTGCTTCAGGCGCGGCAGCAGGATGGAGCGCGCGAACGTGGGCGTGACCGCCAGGCGCAGCTTGCGCCGCCCGGGCGTGACGGTGTTGCTGGGAAATTTCTGCAGGATCGCCAGACCTTCCCGCACATGGGCCAGGTATTCGCTGCCTTCGGTTGTCAGTGAAAAATCGGCCCGGCCAAACAGCTTGGTGCCGAGGACCTGCTCCAGTTGCTTGATACGGTGACTGACGGCGCTGGGCGTCACGCACAGTTCCTCGCTGGTCTGCGTCACGCTGCGCAGGCGTGCCAAGGCCTCGAAGGTCAGCAGGCACTGAATAGGGGGAATTCGAATCGTCATTTAAAAACGACCGTCTTGTGCCCGTTCAGCAGCACGCGGTGTTCGCTGTGCCACTTCACCGCGCGGGCCAGCACCTGGCTTTCGGTGTCGCGGCCCCGCGCGGTGAG
>JAHIQV010000568.1 GCA_018903185.1 Gammaproteobacteria bacterium
CCTCGTTGCTGATGCGCTGCTCGCTCAGCCGCGTGATCATGCCGT
The DNA here is from genome assembly GCA_018903185.1 of Gammaproteobacteria bacterium. Lineage (GTDB taxonomy): Bacteria > Pseudomonadota > Gammaproteobacteria > Burkholderiales > Burkholderiaceae_C > Hydrogenophaga. Next base: position 46 of record JAHIQV010000568.1, read on the forward strand.
TGCAGTAGTTGCTGATGGCGGTCAGTGGCTGGTTGAGTTCGTGCGCCACGCTCGATGCCATCTCGCCCATGGTGATGAGGCGGCTGGCGGTCTGGGCGCGTTCAGCCTGGCGCGAAGCCTGCTCTTCGGCGGTGCGCCGCGGGGTGATGTCGCTCGCAATGACCATCTGGGCGAGACGGCCGTCCACCCAGGTGAGGTAGCGCGTGCGCACCTCCAGCCAGCGGTCGAGCTCCTCGACAAACACCTCGGCGTTTTCCGAGCCGGCATCGGTCAGCGTTTCGGTGGGCATGCCGGCGAAAGCGTCGACCGCATCGCCGTCGTCCGGGCTCGGCGATGGCTGGGTGCCTGCCAGGTCGACCAGGTGCCGATGGCCCTGGCCGCGGGTGCCGAACCACAGGCGGTACATCTTGTTCGCGAACAGCATTTCGTCGCTGCCCAGCGGGGCGACGGAGACCGCGGAGTCCAGGCTTTCCAGCACCGTGGTGAAGCGCTCGTACGAGGCCGAGAGTTCTTCGCGGATGCGCTTGGGCTCGGTGATGTCGGTCATCGACGTCATCCAGCCGGTCTGGTGCCCCTTGGGGTCGATCAGGGGCGAGACATACATGCGGGCGTCGAAGATGCTGCCGTCGCGCCGCTGCACCCGCACCTCGAAGCCGCCCGGCGTGGAGCGGCCGCTGAGCTCGTCTTCCAGGCGGGCAGCGAGCTGGTCGTGGTCTTCGTCCGGCCAGTAGGGGAAGGGCGCCGTGCGGCCCACCAGCTCGCCCTCGGTCCAGCCCGTCATGGAGCAGAACGCCGGGTTCACGTAGGTGATGCGGCCTTGCAGGTCCAGCGCCCGCATGCCGGTCAGCATGGAGTTTTCCATCGCGCGGCGAAAATTGGTTTCGGCCACCAGCGCCTGCTGCGCCTGCACGCGACGGCGCGTGTGGCGCCAGGTGCCAAGCAGCATCCAGACCGTGAGCGCGCTGAGCGCACCGATGACCCAGAAGAAGCCGCTGCCGACGATGTCCTGCGAGGTGCGATAACCCTGCGCCTTCAGGATCAGGCCGTTGCCGACCGGTGACACAGGCACTTCGTGTTCCAGCGGCTGAGACGACCAGGGCAGCAGGCGCAGCACGGTGTTGGGCGACTGCAGGCTGCCGGCCAGCACGCGCCCCCGGTCATCGATCAGGGCCACGGCGTAGCGCGCCATGATCTCGGGCGGAATGCCGAAGCGCAGCAGGCCGTCGACCGAATATTCGCCCATCACCGTGCCGGCGAAACGGCCCTGCTCGGTCAACGGCACCTGCAGCATCAGCGTGGCCTGGCGCGGATCTTCACCCAGCGGCCGCGAGTAGATGGGTTGACGCAGGTCGCGCGCCAGGTCAAACGAGCCATCGGTTTCGTTGGGGGCGAGCGTGCTCCCGGGCAGCCGGACCAGAGCGGGCGGCGCGCTGGGCGAGGCGTAGGTGGTCAGGACATGGCGACGACCGTCCACCCAGCTGACGGCCAACAGCTCCGGGAACTGGCTGATGAGGTTTTCGGCCTGGAACTCGAACTCTTCGCTGCTGATTTCCTTGTTGTCCACTTCGCGCGCCAGGCGCATCAGTTGTTCCTGGCGTTCCAGCAGGCGCAGGCGCAGGCGCTGCTGCGCGTATTCCACGTCGCGGGTGACGGCTTCCTGCTCGCGCTCCAGCTCTTCGTAGCGCAGGTAGGTGATGGCCACCACGATGGCCGACAGAAACAGCAGCACGGCCAGCAAAGGCGCCAGGGTGGCAAAGCGGTCCTGGCGGGATGGCGGCAGGCGCAGCCACCACTGGCGCAGCAGGGCCAAAGGCGAGCGCTTGTCCGGCTGCGGTGAAGGGGTATTCGTGGTGGACGGCATGGATGATCGAGTCTACGTGAGGCGACACGCCACCGCTTTGAACGCCGCGAACAAATGCCCCGGGTTGCAGTTTCATCCCGTTTTCTAGAATTTCATAATGTAGAAATTAAAAGCACATATTGAAATTTATCCGCCAATGTGCAAAAATTCACCACAGCGCGGAAAGGCCGCTTTAAGCTTGATTTCAAACCAACAGGAGACAGACATGTCAGCGTCAGACGCTCTCAATGACCGTGGTGTGGGGGACATCGATTCCCAGGAAACCCGCGAATGGATGGAGGCGCTGGGCGCCGTGATTCAGCGCGAGGGCCCGGAGCGCGCGCACTTCCTGCTGGAACAGCTGCTGGAGGAAGCCCGCCAGAACAGCATCGACCTGCCATTCTCTGCAAACACCGGCTACGTCAACACCATCGAGACCAACCAGGAAGCCCGTTGCCCGGGCAACATCGAGATCGAAGAACGTCTTCGCGCCTACATGCGCTGGAACGCGATGGCGATGGTGGTCAAGGCCAACCGCCACAACCCCGAAGACGGCGGCGACCTGGGTGGCCACATTGGCTCATTCGCTTCGCTGGCCCACATGTTCGGCGCCGGCTTCAACCATTTCTGGCACGCCGAGAGCGAAAACCACGGTGGCGACTGTCTCTACATCCAGGGCCACGTGTCGCCCGGCGTGTACGCACGCGCCTACCTCGAAGGCCGGCTGACCGAAGAACAGCTCCTGCACTTCCGCCAGGAAGTGGATGGCAAGGGACTGTCGAGCTACCCGCACCCCAAGCTCATGCCCGAGTTCTGGCAGTTCCCCACGGTGTCCATGGGCCTGGGTCCGCTGATGGCGATCTACCAGGCGCGCTTCCTCAAGTATCTTCACGCCCGAGGCATTGCGAATACCGAGAACCGCAAGGTCTGGGTGTTCTGTGGCGACGGTGAAATGGACGAAGTCGAGTCGCTGGGCGCCATCAGCCTGGCCGCGCGCGAGAACCTCGACAACCTGATCTTCGTGGTGAACTGCAACCTGCAGCGCCTGGACGGTCCGGTGCGCGGCAACGGCAAGATCGTGCAGGAACTCGAAGGTGAGTTCCGCGGTTCCGGCTGGAACGTGATCAAGCTGCTCTGGGGCAGCAACTGGGACCCGCTGCTGGCGCGCGACAAAGACGGCGCCCTGCGCAAGATCATGATGGAGACGCTGGACGGCGACTACCAGGCCTTCAAGGCCAACGACGGTGCCTATGTGCGCAAGCATTTCTTCGGTCGCGACCCGAAGGCACTGGAGCTCGTCTCGCACATGAGCGACGACGATATCTGGAACCTGCGTCGTGGTGGGCACGACCCTCAGAAGGTCTACGCCGCGTACCACAAGGCGGTCAACCACAAGGGCCAGCCGACCGTGCTGCTGATCAAGACCGTCAAGGGTTTTGGCATGGGCAAATCGGGCGAGGGCAAGAACAACGTGCACCAGACCAAGAAGCTGACCGACGAAGACATCAAGATCTTCCGCGACCGCTTCAACCTGCCGATCCCCGACAGCGAGCTGCCCAAGCTGCCGTTTTACAAGCCAGCCGACGACACACCGGAAATGAAGTACCTGCACGAGCGCCGCCAGGCCCTCGGCGGCTACCTGCCCAAGCGCCGCACCAAGGCCGACGAGAGCTTCACCGTGCCCTCGATCGAGATCTTCAAGAGTGTGATGGAGCCGACCGCCGAAGGCCGCGAAATCTCCACGACCCAGGCCTATGTGCGCTTCCTCACCCAGTTGCTGCGCGACCAGGCCCTGGGCCCGCGCGTGGTGCCCATCCTGGTGGATGAGGCCCGTACCTTCGGCATGGAAGGCCTGTTCCGCCAGATCGGCATCTACAACCCGGCTGGCCAGCAGTACACCCCGGTCGACAAAGACCAGGTCATGTACTACAAGGAAGACAAGGCCGGCCAGATCCTGCAGGAAGGCATCAACGAAGCCGGTGGCATGAGCAGCTGGATCGCGGCGGCCACTTCCTACAGCACCAGCAACCGCATCATGGTGCCGTTCTACGTGTACTACTCGATGTTCGGCTTCCAGCGCATCGGCGACCTGGCCTGGGCCGCGGGCGACATGCAGGCGCGCGGTTTCCTGCTCGGCGGCACCTCGGGCCGCACCACGCTCAACGGCGAAGGCCTGCAGCATGAAGACGGCCACAGCCACATCCTGGCCGGCACGATCCCGAACTGCATCTCCTATGACCCGACCTTCGCGCACGAAGTCGGCGTGATCCTGCACCATGGCCTGAAGCGCATGGTGGAGAAGCAGGACAACGTGTATTTCTACCTGACCCTGCTGAACGAAAACTACGCCATGCCGGGCCTCACGCCTGGCACCGAAGAGCAGATCATCAAAGGCATGTACCTGTGCAAGCCGGGCGCCCAGGGTGAGCAGCGCGTGCAGCTGCTGGGTTCCGGCACCATCCTGCGGGAGAGCATCGCGGCCCAGGACCTGCTGGCCACCGACTGGGGCGTGCAGGCCGATGTGTGGAGCTGCCCGAGCTTCAACGAGCTGACCCGCGACGGCCAGGACGCCGAACGCTGGAACATGCTGCACCCGACCGAGCCGCAGCGCGCGCCCTTCGTGGCGCAACAGCTGGAGAAACACGCCGGCCCGGTGGTCGCCTCCACCGACTACATGAAGAACTACGCCGAGCAGATCCGTCCGTTCATGCCCAAGGGCCGTTCTTACAAGGTGCTGGGCACCGACGGTTTTGGCCGCAGCGACTTCCGCAGCAAGCTGCGTGAGCACTTCGAGATCAACCGCCACTACATCGTCATCGCGGCTCTGCGCTCGCTCGCCGATGAGGGCAAGTTGCCGATGGCCAAGGTGGCCGAGGCGATTGCCAAATACGGCATCAAGACCGAGAAGATCAACCCGCTCTACGCGTAAATATCCGGAGACAAGAACATGGCACTGGTAGAAGTGAAGGTCCCGGACATCGGCGACTTTGATGAAGTGGCGGTCATTGAACTGCTGGTGAAGGTGGGCGATACGGTCAAGGCCGAGCAGTCGCTGATCACGGTCGAGTCCGACAAGGCCTCGATGGAGATCCCGTCCAGCACCGCTGGCGTGGTGAAAGAACTGCGTGTCGCGCTGGGCGACAAGGTGAAAGAGGGCTCGGTGGTGCTGGTGGTTGAAGCCGCTGGTGAGGCCGCTGCGCCGGCGCCTGCGGCCGCTCCGGCCGCTGCTGCGCCCGCACCGGTGGCTGCACCTGCTCCGGCGCCGGCTGCTGCCGCACCTGAGGCCGCACCCGCGGCCTCAGGCCCGGTGCAGGTCTTTGTGCCGGACATCGGCGACTTCAAGGACGTCGCCGTCATCGAGGTGTTCGTGAAGCCCGGCGACACCGTCAAGGTCGAGCAGAGCCTGATCACGGTCGAGTCCGACAAGGCCTCGATGGAGATCCCTTCGTCGCACGCTGGCGTGCTGAAGGAGCTCAAGGTCAAGGTCGGCGACACGGTCAACATTGGTGACCTGCTGGCCATCCTGGAGGGCGCCGCTGGCGCGGCCGCTCCAGCCCCAGCAGCCGCAGCGCCCGCCTCTGCAGCTGCGCCAGCCGCCGCCGTGGCCGCTCCCGCGGCCGCCACAGCGTCGGTGGAAGCCGCGTCCGCCCACAACCCCACCGGCACCCCGGCGCTGGGCCTGCCGCACGCCTCACCCTCGGTGCGCAAGTTCGCCCGCGAGCTCGGTGTGCCGCTGGCCGAAGTTCAGGGCAAAGGCCCCAAGGGCCGCATCACGCTGGATGACGTGCAGGGTTTCACCAAGTCGGTCATGGCCGGCGCGGTGCAAACCGCCGCTCAAAAGGCCAAGGCCCCGGCATCCACCGGTGGTGGCGGCTCCGAACTGGGCCTGATCCCCTGGCCCAAGGTGGACTTCGCCAAGTTCGGCCCCATCGAGCGCAAGGAGATGGGCCGCATCAAGAAGATCAGCGGTGCCAACCTGCTGCGCAACGCGGTCATGATCCCGGCCGTCACCAACCACGATGACGCCGACATCACCGACCTCGAAGCCTTCCGCGTCTCCACCAACAAGGAAAACGAGAAGAGCGGCGTGAAGGTGACGATGCTCGCTTTCCTGATCAAGGCATCGGTGGCCGCGCTGAAGAAATTCCCCGAGTTCAACAGCTCGATCGACGGCGACTCGCTGGTCTACAAGCAGTACTGGCACATCGGCTTCGCGGCCGACACGCCCAACGGCCTGATGGTCCCGGTGATCAAGGACGCCGACAAAAAGGGCGTGCTGCAGATCAGCCAGGAAATGGGCGAGCTCGCCAAGAAGGCGCGCGACGGCAAACTGAGCCCCGCTGAAATGAGTGGTGCCACCTTCACCATCTCGTCGCTCGGTGGCATCGGTGGCCGGTATTTCACGCCCATCATCAACGCGCCCGAAGTCGCCATTCTCGGCGTCTGCAAGAGCAACATGGAACCTGTGTGGGACGGCAAGCAGTTCGTGCCGCGCCTGATGCTGCCGCTGTCGCTGACCTGGGACCACCGCGTGATCGACGGCGCCGCTGCGGCTCGCTTCAACGCGTACCTCGGCCAGATCCTCGGCGACTTCCGTCGCGTTCTTCTTTAAGGACGGAACATGTACCCCCACGCTCATATTCATTCGCTGCCCCCCAAGGGGGCGCAAGCCTCCCTTGAGGCGGCTCGGCGGGAGGCTTAAAGATGGCACTGATCGATATTCAAGTTCCCGACATTGGCGACTTCGACGAAGTGGCCGTGATCGAGTTGCTGGTCAAGCCCGGTGACACCGTCAAGGCCGAGCAGTCGCTCATCACCGTGGAGTCCGACAAGGCCTCGATGGAGATTCCTTCGTCGCATGCCGGCGTGGTGAAAGAGCTCAAGGTCGCGCTTGGCGACAAGGTCAAGCAGGGCTCGGTGGTGCTGGTGCTGGACGGTGAGGGCGCTGCCAGCGCGCCCGCCGCGCCAGCCGCAGCACCTGTCGCTGCTGCGCCAGCACCCGCTGCTGCCCCGGCCGCTGCTCCGGCCGTGGCTCCTGCTTCCGCCAGCTTCGGTGGCAGCGCCGACATCGAGTGCGACCTGCTCGTGCTCGGCGCCGGCCCCGGCGGCTATTCCGCCGCCTTTCGCGCCGCCGACCTCGGCCTCAAGGTCGTGATCGTCGAGCGTTACGCCCAGCTCGGTGGCGTGTGCCTGAATGTGGGCTGCATCCCGTCCAAGGCGCTGCTGCACGTGGCGGCCGTGATGGACGAAGTCAGCCACATGGCGGACCTGGGCGTGGAGTTCGGCCGTCCGGTGGTCAACATCGAGAAGCTGCGCGGCCACAAGGAAAAGGTCATCGGCAAGCTCACTGGCGGCTTGGCCGCGATGGCCAAGATGCGCAAGGTCACCACCGTGCGCGGCTACGGCGCCTTCGTCGGTCCCAACCACGTCGAAGTGGAAGAGACCACCGGCACCGGCCAGGAGAAGACCGGCAGCAAGAAGGTCGTGGCCTTCAAGAAATGCATCATCGCCGCCGGCTCGCAGGCGGTGCGCCTGCCTTTCATGCCCGACGATCCGCGCGTGGTCGACAGCACTGGCGCACTGGCCTTGAAGGACGTGCCCAAGCGCATGCTGATTCTGGGCGGCGGCATC
>JAHIQV010000569.1 GCA_018903185.1 Gammaproteobacteria bacterium
CACCCGCCGGAGCCCCCTTTGCCTCTCAACCACCTGTTGCTCGCCCTCGCGGTGGTGTTCGTCTGGGGCACGAATTTTGTGGTCATCCGCTGGGGGCTGGACGGTCTGCCGCCGTTCCTGTTCGCCACGCTGCGCTTCACGTTTTCCGCCCTGCCCTGGCTGCTGTTCATCCCGCGGCCCACCGCGCCATGGCGAAAGATGGCTGCGTTCGGCGTGCTGCTGGGTGTGGGCCAGTTCGGCCTGCTGTTCCTGGCCATGCGCAGCAGCATCTCGCCCGGGCTGGCCTCGCTGGTGGTGCAGGTGCAGGTGTTCTTCACCATCGGGCTCTCGCTGCTGCTCATGGGCGAGCGCGTGCGCGGCTTCCAGATCGTGGGCCTGCTGCTGGCGCTGTCCGGGCTGGGTGTGATCGCCCTGAACCTGGACGCCGCCGTGGTCACGTGGCTGGGTCTGGCCTTGGTGCTCTCGGCCGCCTTCTTCTGGGCCGGCGCGAACCTGGTGGTGAAGTCGCTCGGGCCGGTGAACATGCTGCACTTCATGGTCTGGAGCAGCGTGTTTGCGGTACCACCGCTACTGGCGATTTCGTGGTTCATCGAAGGCCCAGCCCTGATGCAGAGTGCGGTCATCAACGCCACGCCGCTGGTGTGGGCCAGCGTGCTCTGGCAGGCGCTGGGCAACACGCTCTTCGGCTACGGCGTTTGGAACTGGCTGCTGGCCCGCCACCCGGCCGCCACCGTCACGCCGCTGGCGCTGCTGGTACCGGTGTTCGGCATGGGGGCTTCGGCCCTGTCGCTGGGTGAGTCGCTGCCGGGGTGGAAGCTGGGCGCTGCGGCGCTCGTGCTCAGCGGCCTGGCCGTGATCGTTCTGTGGCCCCGGCTGCGAGCCCGCCTGAACTGAGTCGAGTTACCTGGCCAGGCGAGCGAAGGTCTTGCGGAACTTGGCCACCTTGGGCGCCGCCACGGCCATGCAGTAGCCCTGGTGCGGGTTGCGTTCGAAGAAGTCCTGGTGGTAGTCCTCGGCGGGCCAGTAGTTTTCCAGCGGCATCAGTTCGGTCACGACCGGGCGGCCAAAGGCGTTGTCGTGCGCCAGTTCGTCCAGCAGCGCCCGCGCGGTCTCGCGCTGTTCGTCAGTGGTGAAGTAGATGCCGCTGCGGTACTGCGTGCCCACGTCGTTGCCCTGGCGGTTGAGCGTGGTCGGGTCGTGGATCACGAAGAAGATCTCCAGGATCTCGCGCGTGCTGATCACTGTCGGGTCGTATTCGAGCTTCACGACTTCGTTGCAGCCGGTGCGGCCGGTGCACACGTCTTCGTAGCTCGGCCGTTCGGCCTGGCCGTTGCTGTAGCCGGACTCGACGTCGGTGATGCCGCGCACTTCTTTGTAAACGGACTCGGTGCACCAGAAGCAGCCGCCGCCGAGCATGATGGTCGATAGGGTCATGGTTGATTCTCCTTGGCCCGCAGTATGGGACAAGCCCCAAGCACCCACCGGCCCAGGGGTCGGCCGCGTCAGGGTGGTTTCGGCCAGGCGATGCTGGCGCCCGCCAGACGGGACCGCAGCACCTGCAAGTCGTCCGGCGTGTCCAGGTCGGTGACGTAGGCATCGCGGTCGGCCTGGAGCCACTGTGTCGAGCCGGTGTTGGCCAACATCCACTCCCGCACCGCGTGGGGCCAGGGCTGTCCGGCAACCGCTTGCACGGCCTGCCAGGACAGCAGCACCGGATGACCGCGCACACCGCCGACCACGGGCACCTGCGCCTGCGTGCGCGCAGGTCGTTGCGCCCAGGCCCGCAGCAGGGGCAGGATGTCATCGGCCGCCAGCAGCGGCAGGTCCGCCACCAGCAGCATCAGGTCGGTGCCGGGCTGCTGCCGCAGGTGTTCATGCATTGCCAGCCGCTGTGAGGCCACCAGTTCGTCCGCGGGCCCGCTGTGCCGGATAACCTGCACATCGCAGCGCCGGGCCAAAGCCAGCAGGGTGTCGGCGTACGGGCCGATCACGGCGCTGATGGCTTCGATGCCTGACTGGCGCAGTGCGCGCACCAGCCGCTCGAACAGGCTTTCTCCATCGATCAGCAGCGCGGTTTTGGGCACACCACCCAGGCGGCGGCCCAGCCCGGCCGCCAGGAGGGTGGCCGCCACCGGGGCGCTGGAGTGCACGGGCAGGTTCATTGGCGTACCTCCGCCCTCCGGGCTGCGGTGCGAGCTGGCTTGGGAACGGCCCGGCGCTGCGTTCATCGACTCACACCGAACAGATGGCCGGCAGGTCCGCGGGTGCTGCCCCACCGTCCAGCCAGGCCGCCTTGCCGTCGGCCACCGGCACCACCGCGGCCCGCTGAATGCCGTTCTTCACCGCCACCACCTCGGCCATGATGGACAGAGCGATCTCGGCCGGTGTCTTGCTGCCGATGTACAGACCCGCCGGCCCGTGCAGCGCGTCCAGCTCGGCGTCACCCAGGCCGAAGTGTTCGCGCAGGCGGTCGCGCCGCAGCGCGGTGTGCCGCCGCGAGCCGATGGCGCCGACGTAGAAGGCCTCGGACTGCAGCGCGTCGATCAGCACCAAGTCGTCGAGCTTGGGGTCGTGCGTGAGGGCGATGACGGCGGTGCGGGCGTCGGGCTGGAGGCGCAGCACCAGGTCGTCCGGCATCTCGTAGCTGAGGGTCACGCCGTCCAGCGACCAGCTGGCGCGCTGCTCTTCGCGCGGGTCGCAGACGATGACCTCGAAGTTCAGGCTCAGCGCCATCTGGCTCAGGAAACGCGAGAGGTCGCCGGCGCCGATGACGATCAGCCGATGGCGCGGCCCGAAGTGGGTCACCAGGGCATCGTCGCTCAGCTCCGGCACGCCGTCGCGCCGGCCCGGCTGCAGCTCCACCGCGCCGCTGCGCAGGTCCAGCCGGCGCTGTGTGCTGCGCCGCTCCAGGTTGGCCTGCAGCAATGCGGGCAGCTGGCTGTGCGCGGCCACCGGCTCCAGCACCAGCTCCACCGTGCCGCCGCAGGGCAGGCCGAAACGGTGCGCCTGGTCGGCCGAGATGCCGTAGCGCAGCGTGGCGGGCCGGCCCTGCGCGCAGACCGCGTCCAGCCCCTCTTCGCGCACGCGGCGGATCAGGTCGTCCTCGATGCAGCCGCCCGAGACCGAGCCCACCGTTTCACCCCGGCCGTTGATGGCCATGAGCGAGCCCGGTGGCCGGGGTGATGAGCCCCAGGTGCGCGTCACCGTGACGAGCAACACCGGCAGGCCCGCTGTGTGCCAGGCCTGCGCGCTGCGCAGGACCTGGGTGTCGAGGTCTTCCATGGGCTGGTTCCTTTCTGATCGTTTCAACGGGTTCCACCTGGGGTTGCGCCCCTGCGGTCTATCGGATCTGTGTGATGCGCAGCGGGACGTCTGCCGGGCCGCGCAGCCCCTCGGTGGAGCCGTCGAACCGGCCCAGAGGCACCAGGCCCGGCGAGGGCTTGCCGTCGGCATAGAACAAGGCCAGGTTGCCCCACGGCGCGTAGTAACAGAGGTCCCCGGCCACCGGGGTGTGGGTCGTCGGCGCACCCTGGGTGATGAGCTTGCGCGGCAGGTAGGCCACCTTTTCGGTGGCCCCGAAGTCTTTGGCGCTCAGCGCCAGGGGCAGCAGCGAAAGAAGATCGCGTGCGATCGGCTGGTCGGTCAGTGTGGCCGTCAGCACGTGCGCGCCAACCTCCAGGCGCAGGCGAATGCCGGGCCGGGCCGGCGCGGTCTGTGCGCTCACCACACCAGCGCTGGTCGCCAGCCAGGCCAGCCAGGTCCGTCGGGAGAGGGCTTGCATGACGTGCTCACCCGCTCACGCCAGCTTGAAAGGCAGCTCGCGCAGCGGCTTGCCCGTCAGCCGGTTCACCGCGTTGGCGAAGGCCGGCGCCAGTGGCGGCAGGCCCGGTTCGCCCATGCCGGTGGGCGGATCGGCGCTGGGCACGGTGTGCACCGCCACCTGCGGCATGTCGGTCATGCGCGCCACCGTGTAGTCGCCAAAGTTCTGCTGCTCGACCACGCCGTCCTTGAGCGTGATGGCCGCCCCCGGCAGGCACATGCCCAGGCCCATCAGGGCCGCGCCCTGTACCTGCGCCTCCACCGTGCGCGGGTTCACCACGAGGTTGCAGTGCACGCCGGCCGTGACCGTGTGCAGCACCGGCTGGCCGTCCTTCACCGAGGCCTCGACCACGTAGGCCACCACCGATTCAAACGATTCGTGCACCGCCACGCCCCAGGCGCGGCCGGCGGGCAGCTGCTTCTTGCCATAGCCGCTTTTGTCCACGGCCAGCTGCAGCGCGGCACGGTGGCGCGGGTGCTGGTCGCCCATGAGCTTGAGGCGGTAGGCCACCGGGTCCTGGCCGGTCTCGCGGGCGATCTGGTCGATCAGCGTTTCCATGACGAAGGCCGTGTGGGTGCTGCCCACGCTGCGCCACCACAGCACCGGCACGTTCTGCTTGGGGTGGTGCACGGTCAGCCGCATGGGCAGCGGGTACGGCGCGCGCATGCCCTCCACCGCGGTGGCGTCGATGCCGTTCTTGACCATCATCGCCTCGAAGGGCGAACCGGCCAGGATGGACTGGCCCACGATCACGTGGTCCCAGGCCAGCACTTTGCCGGTCGCGTCAAACCCGACCTGCGCGCGGTGCAGGTGCATGGGGCGGTAGTAGCCGCCCTTGATGTCGTCCTCG
>JAHIQV010000570.1 GCA_018903185.1 Gammaproteobacteria bacterium
GGCACCTGGACCAGCCTGGGCTATGGCATCGAAACCAACAGCATGAGCCGCCAGCTGCCGCGCATCTACCAGCAGGTGCTGAAGGAAGAGCTCGCGCGCGCTGGCACTGCGGACAAACGACCGGGCACAGCGCAACCCAAAGCTCACCCAGCGAAAAAAGACCGGATTTGACGCCACGGGCGTGTCAGGCCTGCCGCGCCGGTGCATGCGCCGCAAGCACCACAAATTCGGCCGGCACCGCATAGCCTGAACCCACACGCCACGGTGCGATCGACGCCAGGTAACGGCCTCGCACCCGTTCCCTGGTGGCCTCAGAAAAGCGTGACCAGGCGAGGGCCACCGGGCCGCCGGTCAATGCGGCGTCACAGGCCTGCCCGCCATCGTCGTAGTCCAGCGTGCTCGACAGGCGCCGCTCCTCGACGCATTCCAGCCCCGCACCGGCACACAGCCGCGTCAGCGCACCCGGTAGCCCCAGTCGGAAAAACAGGGGACAGACCTCGCTGGACACTTCGTCATCGACGATGCCAAACAGCCCGGCCCAGGCGCAACGGGCACGCTCGCCCCACACCGACACCACCAGGCGGCCGCCCGGGCGCAGCACGCGTCGGGCCTCGCCCAACACCCGCTGGGGTTCGGGCACATACATGAGCCCCAGCGAACACAGCACCACGTCCACGCTGCCGTCGGCCAACGCCAGCTGCTCCGCATCCATGCGCGTGAAGCTGGCGTTGGGCAGGCCCCGCCGTTCGGCCTGCTGCGCGGCAATGGCGACCATCTCGCCCGACAGATCGGTGCCCAGCGCATGGCCGGAAGGCCCCACCGAACGCGCCGCCGCCAGCGTCACCAGGCCGGTGCCGCAGGCCAGGTCCAGCACCCGCTCGCCCGGCTGCAAGGTCGCGCTGTCCAGCAGCGCCGCCTGCACACCGGCCAGCTGTGCGCCCCACAGCCCCTCGTAGCCCGAGGCCGCAAGATCCCAGCCGTAGCGCTGGACACGGCGTTGCAGCCTCGGTTCCATGGCTCAGCGCAGCGTGACGACGATTTCCAGGTACTCGCTGGGCACGACCAGTGAGGCAGCACCCGCCGAGTTCAGGCTCTCCAGCAGCTCGATCAGCTCGCCCTCCAGGGTCTGTGCCTGCTCGGGCAGCAGCGCGGCGAAAGCCTTGTGCACCGGCCCGTACCAGTCGCGAAACACCTCGACAAAATGGGCGGCGGAGCGGTAACGGAAGTTGTAATGGCGCGGCGTCACCTGGATGCCCGCCGCCCGATCCCCGAACAGGTCCGCCATATGCGGCTCCACCCCCCACAAGGACGGCGGCGACACGCCGGCGGGCGGTGGCAGGTGGCGCCCCAGCACCTTGAACATGCGGCCCACCAGGCTGTCGGGCGTCCAGTTGGCCAGGCCAATGCGCCCGCCCGGGCGGCAGACGCGGGCCATCTCGGTGGCGGCACGAGGCTGGTCGGGCGCGAACATGACGCCAAAGGTTGACAGCACCGCGTCAAAGCTGCCGTCGGCGAAGGGCAGGGCCTCGACATCGGCGACCTGGAACTGAACGTTGAGCCGCTCGGCACGGGCGCGCTCGGCGCCGCGTTCCAGCAGGCTGTTCACGTAGTCGGTGGAGGTGACGAGGCAGCCCCGTCGCGCCGCGGCCAGGGTGGCGTTGCCGTTGCCGGCCGCCACGTCGAGCACCCGCTCGTCGCAGCGCAGGTCGCAGGCCTCGGCCAGTTGCTCACCGACGATCTGCAGCGTGGTGCCGATCACGGCGTAGTCGCCGCTGGCCCAGGCGCCTTGTTGCCGGGTCTTGAGGGCGGTGAAATCAACGGGTGCGTTCATGGGGTGTCTCCAGTGGGTGGGGGGTGGGGTCACTGTGAACCGGCTGGCGCACCACGTCCTGCTCCGGCGTCGGCCTGTGCTGCCTCTTCGTCCGGCCGTTCTCCGGGGCGTGGCTGGCACCTGCCCGATCGTCCCGCCGCCTTGCCCCTGCGTCCGCCGTTGCGCGCATGCGGCGCGCTGCGCTGGTCAACGCGGTCCACAACTTCCACAATGCAGCCAGTGCCTACCCACCGGAGCCACCATGAGCACCACCGCCATCGCCGCCGCCTTGCAGCGGGTGCAATCGGTTTTTCAGCGCCGCCCCGAGGCGGGCCTGGACGAGGACGCGCCCGCGCTGTCGCGCTGGACCGGCGGCATGCGGGTGGTGACGCAGCACGCTGACGGTCACACAGTGAGCACCGACATGCCTTCGGAGCTGGGCGGTAGTGGCGATCAGGTGACGCCGGGCTGGCTGGTGCGCGCGGGCCTGGCCTCGTGCACCGCCACGCGCATCGCCATGACGGCGGCCACCGAAGGCGTCGAGCTCGACCTACTGGAGGTGGAGGTTGGCAGCCGAAGCGACGCCCGCGGTCTGCTCGGCATGAGCGATGCCGACGGCAGACCGATCCCCGCGGGCCCGCTGGACATGCGGCTGCGGGTGCGGCTGTCCGCCCCGGGGGTGACGGCCGAACGGCTGCGTGCAATCGTCGAGGCGAGCTGCCGCCACTCCCCGGTGGGCGACGCGATCGAAACCGCCTTGCCCATCGAACTGCAGTTCGATCTGCCCACCCAGTGATGGACGCCCTGTCCGAGACCTTGCGGGTGGTGCGCCTCGTTGGCGCCATCTTCATCCACGGCCGCTTCACGGCCCCCTGGTGTTACCAGTCGCCCCACGCCGACGCCGCCGCCCCCTTGCTGGAGCCCTCGGCCGAGCGGGTGGTGATCTTTCACCTGATCACCGAGGGCGAGTGCTGGGTCGAGCTGGACGGCCAGCCGCCGGTGCACCTGATCGCGGGCGACGCGGTCGTTTTTCCGCAGGGCCATGCGCACCGCATGACCTCCGAGCCCGGCCTGGCGCCGGCATCGGGCGCGCGGCTCGACGAGGTGCTGTCGCGGCGCCCGCGCCTGCTGGCCTATGGCGGCGGCGGTGCGGGTTGCCGGCTGGTGTGTGGCTACCTGGCCTGCGACGCCCGGCTGGCGCTCATGCTGCTGAGCGGCCTGCCCCCGTTGCTGCGTGTCAACGTGCGCGGTTCCAACGCCGGCACCTGGCTCGAGGCCTCGCTGCGGTATGCCCTGGCCGAAGCGCGCTCGCCGCGTCCGGGCGGCGCCGGTGTGCTGGCCAAGCTGGCCGAGGTGCTGTTCATCGAGGTGCTGCGCATTTACATGAACGAACGGCAGGCCAGCGAGGGCCAGACCGGCTGGCTGGCCGGCGTGAACGACCGCATCGTGGGCGCCGCGTTGAAGGCGATCCACGCCGCCCCCGCGCAGGCCTGGACCCTGGAAACCCTCGCGCGTTCGGCCAACACCTCGCGTTCGGTGCTGGCCGAGCGCTTCCAGCAACTGGTGGGCCGTTCACCGATGCACTACCTGGCGCAGTGGCGCATGCTGCTGGCCAGCCACCTGCTGTGTCGCAGCAACGCGCCCCTGGCCCGCATTGCCGATGAAGTCGGGTATCAGACGGATACCGCGTTCAGCCGCGCCTTCCGTCGCGAGTTCGGGCAACCGCCAGCCGCCTGGCGCCGCCAGCACGGCCAGCGCGAGGTGCTGCCCCACTGATGACCCTGTGAAAACAAAAAGGCCGCACAGCGAAAACTGTGCGGCCTTGAGTGTGGTGCCCGGGGCCGGAATCGAACCGGCACGCCTTGCGGCGGGGGATTTTGAGTCCCCTGCGTCTACCAATTTCACCACCCGGGCTGGAATCTGGGAGACAGAAATTATGGCACAGTGGGGCCCATGAACTACCCAACCATTGAAGACGCCATCGGTAACACGCCGCTGGTGGCGCTGCAGCGCATCGGTGCGGCGGACAACCAGGCTCGGGGCAACGTCATTCTGGGCAAGCTGGAGGGCAACAACCCGGCGGGCTCCGTCAAGGACCGGCCGGCGGTGTCCATGATCCGGCGCGCCGAGGAGCGCGGCGAGATCAAGCCCGGCGACACGCTGATCGAAGCCACCTCGGGCAACACCGGCATTGCGCTGGCCATGGCCGCGGCCATCAAGGGTTACCGCATGGTGCTGATCATGCCGGAGGACCTCTCGATTGAACGTGCGCAGACCATGAAGGCCTTTGGCGCCGAGCTCATCCTCACGCCCAAGAGCGGCGGCATGGAGTACGCCCGCGATCTGGCCGAAAAGATGCAAGGCGAAGGCAAGGGCCGCATGCTGGACCAGTTCGCGAACGCCGACAACCCACGCATCCACTACGAGACCACCGGCCCCGAGCTCTGGGAGCAGACCGGCGGACGCATCACCCATTTCGTGAGCGCCATGGGCACCACCGGCACCATCACTGGCGTGTCGCGCTTTCTCAAGGAAAAGAACCCGGCCATCCGCATCGTGGGTGCCCAGCCCAGCGAAGGCTCGCGCATCCCCGGCATCCGCAAATGGCCCACCGAATACCTGCCGAAAATTTACGACCCCAGCCATGTGGACGAGCTGGTGTACGTGAGCCAGGGTGATGCCGAAGACATGTGCCGCCGCCTGGCGCGCGAAGAGGGCATTTTTGGAGGCATCTCGGCGGCAGGAGCCTGCTGGGTCGCACTGCAGATTGCGCAGCAGGTGGAAA
>JAHIQV010000571.1 GCA_018903185.1 Gammaproteobacteria bacterium
CACCAGCGAGTAGGCGTGAATCAGTTCCACCGCGCAGGCAGCCCGCAGTGCGGTGCCGGCATGCCCCTGCACCGCTTCGCAGGCGGCGAGCACCAGCAGCGGACGCAGGCGCTTGCCGCCATCAAGCACCGCGTAGCGCATGGCCAGCCCGAGACCGGCCGGTGCATCGGGCGACACCCAGTCGTTCAGCGCCCGCTCAATCAGCGCCTGCTGCGCCGCGCGCCAGGCCACGAACCCCACACCATCGGACATCGCGGTACTCAAGTGGCGCTCCAGGGTTTGAGTTCGCCGCCTTCGAGCAGCTGGATCTGGTTTTCCACCGCTTCCAGCCGGCTGCGGCAGTACGCCAGCAACTCGGCACCGCGCTGGTAACGCGTGAGCAACTGGTCCAGCGGCAACTGGCCCGCGTCCAACTGGGACACCAGTTGCTCCAGCTCTTCCAGGGCGGCTTCGTAGCTGACGGCCACGTCGGCAGACGCGGCTGCACGGCCAGCGGAGCGGGGTGACTTGGTGGTGGTGGATGTGGTCATGCGAGCGAAAAAAGGAACGGCTGCGGCCAGAGCTCGAATGGCCCGGGCCGGGCATCCCTGACAGTGGGCAAGCAGGACAACCGCCGACCGACGGGTGCTCCGCAGCAAGCGAGGATTTTATCCCCCCGGCAGACCGGGACACCAAGTGAGGCAAAGCCCCTCCTGACGGCCCGCCCCGGCTCACCGGCGATGCCGTCCCGGATGGCATGCCCGGGGTACAATCCGCCCTCCTTTTCTCCACTGACGGGCCTCATCCGCCCGGAGGGACGCACCACTCCACCCATCCCGCGCGAATTCGTCTGACGAGCACAGCGCTTACCCTGCCCCTTCATAGGGGGAGTCTCTAGGTCAAGACACATGTCTGATTTAAGTCTTCAACTCCAGCAGGCCAGAAGCCAACTCCCGGTTTCCAGCTATTTCGACCAGGCGCTGTACCAGCGCGAACTGGAAACCCTCTTCCAGCGAGGGCCCCGCTACGTGGGGCATGCCAACGCGGTGCCGAACGTCGGCGACTACTACGCCCTGCCCCAGGAGGGCGAAGGCCGCGCCCTGGTGCGCACGCCCACCGGCGTGGAACTGGTGTCCAACATCTGCCGCCACCGCCAGGCCGTCATGCTCAAGGGCCGCGGCAACCTGGGCGAGAACCGCAGCGGCCACGCCGGTGGCCACATCGTCTGCCCGCTGCACCGCTGGACCTACAGCGGTGGCCAGAACAGCCCGCTCGGCTCGCTGCTGGGTGCGCCGCACTTTGCCCAGGACCCCTGCCTGGATCTCAAGCGGTATCCGCTGCGCGAGTGGAACGGCCTGCTGTTTGAAGACAACGGCCGTGACATCGAAGCCGATCTGGCAAGCATGGGGCCGCGCGCCGCGCTGAATTTCGACGGCATGGTGCTCGACCATGTGGAGCTGCACACCTGCAACTACAACTGGAAGACCTTCATCGAGGTCTATCTGGAGGACTACCACGTCGTGCCCTTCCACCCCGGCCTGGGTGGCTTCGTCACCTGCGACGACCTGCGCTGGGAGTTCAAGCCCGAGTTCTCGGTGCAGACCGTGGGTGCGCAGAACCTGCTGGGCAAAGCCGGCAGCCCGGTCTACCAGCGCTGGCACGAGCAGCTGATGCAGTACCGCCAGGGCGAAGCGCCCTCGCACGGTGCGATCTGGCTCACCTACTACCCGCACATCATGGTCGAGTGGTATCCGCACGTGCTCACCGTCTCGACCCTGTACCCGCTCAGCGTGGACAAGACGCTGAACATGGTGGAGTTCTACTACCCCGAAGAAATCGCCGCCTTCGAACGCGGCTTCGTCGAAGCACAGCGTGCGGCCTACATGGAAACCTGCATCGAGGACGACGAGATCGGCGAACGCATGGACGCCGGGCGCAAGGCCCTGCTGGCGCGCGGCGACAACGAGGTCGGCCCCTACCAGAGCCCGATGGAAGACGGCATGCAGCATTTCCATGAGTGGTACAGAAGCAGGATGCGAACGGAGTGAGCATCCGCGTGCATTCATGCCAGGGCACCGCGGAACCGGCTTTGCCGGGCCGCCAGTGCCGCCCCCTTGAGGGGGAGACGCCGAAGGCGGCGCGGGGGTGGGTCAAGTCAGGTCAGGCCGCAGCCAACCAGTACCCGGCGTTGAACGGGCTGCTCATGCGAAGCGCCATCGGACTCACGTCCAGGAGCTTGTCCGTCGGCATCGGCTCTTCGTTTTCCACCTCGATCGGTGCTTCGCCTTTGGATGCGCGCGCGACCGAGAAGGAGTAGAAGCAACGGAACGGGATCTTGCGATCGCTCCAGTAGTCGGCGGTATCGCGGAAGATGTCGAGCAGTTGCTCGCGCGCTTCCTTGTCGAACTTGGCGTGGGCCGGGATGTGCTCCAGCACGACGATGAAACCGGTCTGCGGACCCGACTTGTGGACCAGATCGGTCATGCAGTCGTAGAGCGCATCGAAGTTCTTGCCGAAGTGCGACGGCAGCGTGTACTGCGCCGCGATCAACTCCAGCACATCCTGCTTGCTCTGGGCCTTGGCCAGGTTGGCGTACAGAAAGTGATGACCCAACTGCTCGGCCGCAGCCTGCAGGTCTTTCACGCCATAGGCGCGAATCGACTGAACGATATTGGGTTTTACGTTACGAAGTGGCGTGTCCATCTCCGCGTCTCTTTCTAAAGTCAAAGTTAAAAATCTGCTCACTGCGCTCCGGATCCCTGCACGATCAGCCTGAAGCTGCTGTAGTGATCCTCGGTGTAATAACAATCATCAGGCGCCCGGGGCCTCTGTCCTCCACACACGATCCGTCGTGCACCCCGGTGGTTCAAACCCGGTGTGGGCACGGTGTATTCCCGGTAGTAACCTCGCTTCTGACCCGGCAGCAACCGCTCTCTGTTGCCAAAAACGGTGCCATCTTTCTCGTACCGGAAAGGACCACCCTGCCGTATCTGCGACATCACCTCCCGGCCCTGCACGGGCAAGCCCGAGTAAGCCACGGAGGCGACGGCCGAACCCGGAAGGGTGCTGCTGTCGGGCGATCGGGCTTGCACCAAAAAGGTGCCGACTGCCACCAACAGGACGGCTGCTGCCGCCCATGCACCTGACCACCGGATCCGTTTCAGATCCATGAAATCCCTGCTCCTGATGCGATCAACCCGCCTCCGGCACCCCGACAAGATGTGTCTTGCGGCGGTGTTGACGGGGCGGGTTAACCCTGTGATTCAAGGTCGGTAGTGTGCCCGAAGCGTTACAGAATTGCAAGCGATTGCTGAATAAACAGGCAACTTGCAGTGGCAAAAATGTTTAGAAAAGTTAGCGCTTGCTTTTTCCCAAGGGATTACCGGGAAACGTTGGCCTCGGCCACGGTGAGGGCTGTCATGTTCACGATGCGGCGCACGGTGGCGCTGGCTGTGAGAATGTGCACGGGTTTGGCCACGCCAAGCAACATGGGGCCGATGGCGATGTTGCCGCCGGCCGCCGTCTTGAGCAGGTTGTAGGCGATGTTGGCGGCGTCGATGTTGGGGCAGATCAGCAGGTTGGCGTCGCCTTTGAGGGCCGAGCGCGGCATGATCGAAAGCCGTGCATCCGCGTCCAGTGCCACATCGCCGTGCATCTCGCCGTCCACCTCGAGCCACGGTGCATGGGTTTGCAGCAATGCCAGCGTGTCGCGCATCTTGATCGCGCTGGGCTGATTGGACGAGCCGAAGTTGGAGTGCGACAGCAGCGCGGCCTTGGGCGTGATGCCGAAGCGCATCATCTTGCGTGCGGCCATCTTGGTGATTTCGGCCAGCTGTTCGGCGGTGGGGTCGTAGTTGATATGGGTGTCCACCAGGAACACCTGGCGACCCGGCAGCATGAGCGCGTTCATGGCCGCGTAGCAGTTCGCGCCCTCGCGTTTGCCGATCACCTGGTCGATGTAGTCCAGGTGCAATTGGGTGTTGCCCCAGGTGCCGCAGATCACGCCGTCCACGTCGCCCTTGCGCAGCAGCATGGAACTGATGAGGGTGAGGCGGCGGCGCATCTCGATCTTGGCCAGCTGCTCGGTCACGCCGCGGCGCTCCATGAGCTGGTGGTAGGTCTGCCAGAGATCGCGGTAGCGGTGGTCCTGTTCGACGTTGACCACGTCGTAATCCAGTTCCTGCTTCAGGCGCAGGCCGAACTTCTCGATGCGCTCGGCGATGATGGCGGGGCGGCCGATCAGCGTCGGGCGGGCCAGGCCATCATCCACCACGATCTGGCACGCGCGCAGCACGCGCTCTTCCTCGCCCTCGGCGTAGGCCACGCGCTTCTTGAGCGCCGTCTTGGCCGCCGCGTAGATCGGCTTCATGATCGTGCCCGAGGCGAACACGAAGCTCTGCAGGCGCTGCTTGTAGGCCTCCATGTCGGTGATCGGGCGCAGCGCCACGCCGCTGTCGGCGGCGGCCTGGGCCACGGCCGGCGCGATTTTCATCATCAGCCGCGGATCGAACGGTTTCGGGATCAGGTATTCCGGACCAAAGGCCAGCTTCTCGCCCGCATAGGCCGCCGCAACGACGTCACTCTGCTCGGCCTGGGCCAGTTCGGCGATCGCGTGCACCGCGGCGATCTCCATCTCGTCGGTGATGGTGGAGGCGCCAGCGTCGAGCGCACCGCGGAAGATGTAGGGAAAGCACAGGACGTTGTTGACCTGGTTCGGGTAGTCGGAACGGCCAGTGGCCATGATGGCGTCGTCGCGCACCGTTTTCACGTCCTCGGGCGTGATCTCGGGGTTCGGGTTCGCCAGTGCAAAGACCAGCGGATTCACCGCCATCTGGGCCACCATGTCCTTCTTCAGCACGCCGCCGGCCGACAGGCCGAGGAACACGTCGGCACCGACGATGGCTTCCGACAGGGTGCGCTGGGTGGTCTTCTGCGCGAACTGGACCTTGTCCTCGTCCATCAACTCGGTGCGGCCCTCGTACACCACGCCGGCCAGGTCGGTCACCCAGATGTTTTCACGCGGGATGCCGAGCTTCACCAGCAGGCCCAGACAGGCGAGCGCCGCAGCGCCAGCGCCCGAGGTCACGAGCTTGATCTTTTTCGGGTCTTTGCCAGCGACCTTCAGGCCGTTGAAGATGGCGGCACCGACCACGATGGCCGTGCCGTGCTGGTCGTCGTGGAAGACCGGAATCTTCATGCGCTCGCGCAGCTTGCGCTCGATGTAGAAACAGTCCGGCGCCTTGATGTCTTCGAGGTTGATGCCGCCGAAGGTGGGCTCGAGCGAGGCGATGATTTCGACCAGCTTGTCCGGATCTCTTTCGTTGATCTCGATGTCGAACACGTCGATGCCCGAGAACTTCTTGAACAGAACACCCTTGCCTTCCATCACCGGCTTGGCGGCGAGTGGACCGATGTCGCCCAGGCCCAGCACGGCTGTGCCATTGGTGATGACGGCCACCAGGTTGCCGCGGCTGGTGTATTTGAAGGCGTTGTTCGGGTCGGCGACGATTTCTTCGCAGGGGGCCGCCACGCCGGGCGAATACGCCAGCGCCAGATCGCGCTGGTTGGTCAGCTGCTTGGTGGCGGCAATGGCCACCTTGCCGGGCGTCGGGAACTCGTGGTACTCGAGCGCGGCGCGTTTGAGTTCGGCGCGTTTGTCTTCCTGGCTGTTGTTCGGGGTCATGGCCTTGTCTCCTGGCGGGTATCCATCTTGCAATGTGAAAGTCAATTGCGCATTCTAAATGCGCAGCCCAAAAAAGCCCAGTGCGCAAAAGTGCGTAGTGGGTGAGTTTGAAATGACATTTTCGGATGGAATGACCCCGCGCGGGGCCGATCCGGGCGGCTGAACGGGCCAGCGGTGGCGGGACGGACGCGTGGTGACGTGCGGGGTTGCGGGCCGTGAGGCCGCCAGGGCGCCGACTTCAGACCGGTGACAGTTGCAGCGTCCCGCGGGACAGGTGCTGCCTCAGTTCGTCAATCTTGAGGTGCGCGGTGGGTTGACCTGAGCGGCATTCGGACCACACCGCACGCGCGCAGCTCTCGCACTTGCCGCACTGCGTGGCCACCCCGAGCTCCAGCTGGATGTCGTCAAAGTCCATGCCCGAACGTGCAGCACGGGCAATGGTCTGGTCACTGACGCGGTGGCAAACACAAACGATCATGGCAGGCGGTTCCGGGAGGGGATAGGCCTGCAAATGATAATTGATCGTATTCAATTTGTGGAGTAACCGGCGATTGTGGAGGGGTATCCCGGCCCGCACCGGGGTACCGCATGCCCTCGTGAGATGCAGAGGGGTGTGGCCTGCTCAGGCGGGCTCGCCCATCTGGCTTTGCAGGTAGTTGGGAAGACCGACCTTGTCGACCAGCTCCAGCTGGGTTTCCAGGAAGTCGATGTGCTCTTCGGTGTCGTCCAGGATCTTCTGTAGCAGATCGCGCGACACGTAGTCGCGCACCGACTCGCAGTAGGCGATGCCGTCCTTGATGGTGGCCTGGGCGCCGCGCTCAAGTGCCAGATCGCTGGCCAGCATCTCGGGCACGTTTTCCGCAATGTTCAGCTTGCCGAGGTCCTGCAGGTTGGGCAGGCCGTCGAGCACAAAGATGCGGTCCATGAGCCAGTCGGCGTGTTTCATCTCGCCGATGGACTCCGAATATTCCTTCTTGGCCAGCTTGTCAAAGCCCCAGTGCTTGAGCATGCGGTAGTGCACGAAGTACTGGTTGATGG
>JAHIQV010000068.1 GCA_018903185.1 Gammaproteobacteria bacterium
CGATGCTGCCGAGGTGGACGCCTACGTGGCGAACCCCTGGTGCGGCTGGGACGTGCCGGCCGATGTGATTCCCGCCTTGTTCTCGCCTGCGGCCCGGCTGGCGGACCCCGCGCTGCTGGCGGGTATCCGCCGCGACCTGCCTGTGCTGATCGCTTCCGGCGATGCCGACCCGCTGGCGGGTGGCGGCGCGCTGATCCAGTTGCTGGGGCAGCGCTACCGCGATGCGGGCCTGGTCGACGTGACGGTCAAGCTGTACCCGGGCGCGCGCCACGAAATCTTGAATGAGAGCAACCGCGAGGAAGTGACGGCCGACATCGTGGCCTGGCTTCGTGCGCACGCGGCGTAGGCGCCGTCCTAGACCGTCGGCACCGTGCCGCCGTCGATCAGGTGCTCCGAACCCGAGATGGAGCCCGCGCGCGGTGACACCAGGAAGGTGATCAGGTCGGCCACTTCCTCCGGCCTGGCCGGCCGTCCGAGCGGGATGCCACCCAGCGACTGCATGATGATCCGCTGGCCGCCCTCGTAGTCCGTCCCGGCCTGGCGGGCCAGTCGCTCGGCCAGCGCCACGGAAGCTTCCGTCTCGATCCAGCCGGGCGCGACGCTCAGCACGCGAACGCCCTTGGGTGTCACCTCTTTTGACAGCGCCTTGCTGTAGGTGGACAGGGCCGCCTTGGCCGCGGCGTAGGCGGTCGTCGATTCCGGCAAGGGCAGCAGGCGCTGGATCGAGCTGACATGAACGATGACGCCGGAACCCCGGGCCAGCATGGCGGGCAGCAGCGCGCGGTCGAGCCGCACGGCCGGCATCAGGTTCTGGTTCAGCTCGTTGAACCAGTGCGCATCGTCGAGAGCCGCGAAGCCGCCGCCCGGCGCGCTGGAGCCACCCAGCACGTTGACCAGGATGTCCACGCCGCCCCATTGGCTGAGCACCGACTGCGCCACGTCCGCCACGCCTTGCGCGGTGGTGAGATCGGCTGCGATGTAGGTCACGCCGTCGATGGCCGTTGCGGGCAGCGAACGCGCCGTGGTCATCACCTGCACGCCCGCCGCGTGCAGGCCGCGCACCACGGCGGCGCCCACGCCCTTGGTTCCGCCCGAGACCAGCGCGCGCTGGCCTTGAAGTTGAAGATCGAAGTTCATGGGGCGATCTCCAGCGAGGCGATCAGGCCGCGCTCCAGGCGAAAGCGGTACCGCAGGTTCACCGGACTGCCGGGGAAGTTGCCGGTCACCCGGCTGCTGACGATGTGGTGCCCGTTGTCCTGATCGAGCGCGAAAGGCTCGGTCGTGTAGGCGAACCGGGCCGAGGCGGCCGCCTTCCATGCCCGGATGGCGTCCAGGCCGGTGTGGGTCCGGCCTTCGTCCTTCACGGTGGCCTGCGCGGTGAAGCAGCGGGCCAGCGCGTCGGGGTTCTGCCGGTCGGCCGAGAAGTAGGCGGCGATGGGTTCGGGAAGATTCAGATCGGTCATGGTGAAGGCTCCTGGTGGTTGAAGGCCTCAGGATGCGACCGCTGGAGAAATTAGTGAATCATCTAGAATCTGAACGAGTTGTTTATAAAAGAGTACACAATGCGCGGCTCCGACTACGCTGAACTGAAAGCCTTTGCCGCCGTGGTCGAGCGCAGCAGCTTTGCGCGGGCCGCCGAGCACCTCGGTGTGTCGCCTTCCGCGCTGAGCCAGACCATCCGCCAGCTCGAAGCGCGGCTGGGTGCGCGTCTGCTGAACCGCACCACCCGCAGCGTGGCACCGACCGCAGCAGGCGAGCAGCTGTACGCCCGCATCGCACCGCTGTTCCGGGCGATGGACGACGCCGTTGCCGAGGCCAGCGCGGCTGCGGGGCAGATGAGCGGAACGCTGCGCATCAACACGCTGGGCATGGCGGCCCGGCAGATCATTGCGCCGCGGCTGGGCCGGTTCCATCGCGCATTCCCGGACGTGACGCTGGACATCGTGGTCGACGACGGGCTGAGCGACATCGTCGCGGGCCGCTTCGATGCGGGCATCCGGGTGGGCGGGCGGCTGGAGAAAGACATGATCGCCGTGCGCCTGACGCCGGACGTGAAGATGGTCGCGGTGGCGTCGCCGGACTATCTGGCGCGGCGCGGTCTGCCCCAATCACCCGCCGACCTGCATCACCACGCCTGCATCAACTGGCGGCTGCAGACCGACGGCCGGGCCTACCAGTGGGAGTTCGAGAAAAGGGGCCGGCGGATCGAGGTGGCGGCGTCCGGGCCACTGGTCACCAACCACTCGGACATCGGCGTCGCCGCCGCATTGCAAGGGTTGGGCATCGCCTATGCCTTTGACCGTGAGCGCGTCGATGAGCAC
>JAHIQV010000069.1 GCA_018903185.1 Gammaproteobacteria bacterium
GCGCCGCACCCTGGGGCAGGCTCTTGGGGCCGATGATGGCCACCGGCACCCAGATGAACTTCACCTTGGTGTTCAGCGGCTGACTGGCTTTCCAGAGCTGGCTGCAGTGCGGGCACTGCGGATCAAAGAGCACATAGACCGGGTTGGCACCCATCAGCGCGCCCACGGTGAAGCCCTTGGCCCGCGCGGCGACCGCGTCGTAGGCCTGGGCCGGCGCCACGGTGGCCACGGCCGGCGCTGCGGCTTCTTCTTTGGAACATGCAGCGAGCAGCAGCGTGGAGGCCGCCAGAACGGCGAGGGAGAGGTGTCTGAAATTCATGGGATGGGCGACGTGTTGCCTGGCGGGGCCATCATCATCGCAGACATCGGGCACCGGGGGCGTGGCCACCCGATGCCCATGCACCCGGGGTGCGTCAATGGTTGAGGATGATGTTCGCGATCAGCCCGGTTGCGATGGCGATCAGCACGTAGTCGGTGCCCACCTGCACCCACTGGTGACCACGCGGGGGCGGCGCCAGACGGTGTCCGCGGTGGTCCACCACGAAATACTGGCGATGACGGTACTCGTAGGGAATGTAGTTGCCGCGGCGAAACTCGGGGCTGCGCGCGTTGTAGTAGCGGTGGTTGTTCCGGAAGTTCCGGTTGTTGCTGCGCGCATCGCGGCGGTCGTCGCGCCGGTCGAAGCGGTCGTTGCGACGGTCGTCGCGCCGGTCGAAGCGGTCGTTGCGGCGGTCATCGCGGCGTTCAACGCGGTCATTGCGGCGGTCGTCGCGTCTTTCGACGTGCTGGACCGGTTGCACGATGACGCGAACGTCGCTGCGCCTGTCACCGCGCTTGTCGTTCGACTGCGCGAAGGCGGACAGCGAGCTCAGTCCGAGTGCGGCGGCCAGCAGGGCACTGACGAGGGTTCTGGATTTCATGGAAGTACTCCGTGGGTTGGGGTGAGCGAATACTGACAGCAACTTGTGTCGCCCGGGTAAAGGCCGGGCACTCCGACTGCAAAGACAGGTAGCCAGGTGTTCGTCTGCTCCCCTTCCTTCCTCAGAGACCTGTCAGGGCCGCTTCCTTGGCGCGCATCTTGGCCGCGATGTATTCACCGTGTGTCACGTGCAGCAGCCCGGCGACCTTGCTGATGACGTGGTTTTCGTGGGCATCGATGTGGTCGTCGGCATACGCGACCTGCCACATCGCTTCGACCACCCGCACCTTCTGCGCCTGGGTGAACCGCTCGTTGAGCTGGCTGGTGAAACGCTGGTAGTCGTAGGCGGTGTGGGCGGTGTCGTGCGCCAGCTCCAGCAGCCGCTTCAGTTCCTCATCGTCGAGAGAAAACTTGCTGCGCAGCGCGTTCAGCACCGCGTCGCGCTCCGATTCGGCGATGGCCGGATCGGCCCGCATCACCTCGACCAGCAGCACCGCCGTGGCGAGTTGCAGGTCGTGCACCTGTTCGGCGGGTGACTGGTTGGCCGCGGGGGCCGTGAGCTGGGCGAGAAAGTCCTGGAGTGTCTTGAGCATGGTGCAGCGTGTGGGTGGTGTGCCAGTCAGGGTAGAGCGAGCGGGGGTGTGCGGGGTTCCCGAACAGGTGGCCGGGTTTCAGGCCTTCGCCCGCAGACCCTGCACCAGCGCGCCGATGGCGATGCCGGCGAGTGCCCACAGCAGGCTCCAGTTGCCCGTGCCCAGGCCCGCGATGGCCGGACCGGGGCACACGCCGCACAGGCCCCAGCCCACGCCAAACAAGGCCGAGCCCACCAGCGTGTCGCGGTTCCAGTGGGCGACGTGCTGGTGGAAATAGCCACCGAGCAGTGGGCTGGCGAGCAGGCGGGGAAGCAGCCGGTAGGCGAGCAGGGTCACGAGCACCGCACCACCCATCACCAGCATCAGGCCAGCGTCCTGGAAACGCAGGAAGCTCAGCACCACCTCGGGTTGCACCATGGTGGAAAGCGCCAGGCCAAAACCGAACAGCGCGCCGCCCGCCAGCACGGCGAGGAATTTCATCGGACTCATGCGAACCCCCAGGCGACCAGGTTGGCCGTGATGAAGGCCGTGGCCATGAAGGTCAGCACCGCCAGCAGCGAGGGCAGCTGCAGCGAACCCAGGCCGCAGATGCCATGGCCCGAGGTGCAGCCGTTGCCCAGGCGCGCACCGTAGCCGACGAAGAAGCCGCCCAGCAGCAGCATCCACACCGGCACCCCGGTGGACAGCGGTGTGCCATCCGAAAAAACGAGCCACCAGACCAGCGCCCCCAGCACGAGTCCGGCCGCGTAGACCAGCCGCCAGCCGCGCGAACCGGTGAAGCGCGCCTGCTGGAAGAACGGCCGTCGTGACACGAAGGACCAGGAGCTGGTGAACACCGTGCTCATGCCGCCCACCAGGCCGGTGAACATGAACAGCAGCGACACGCCGGCGCCGATCAGCAGGCCGCCGAGCAGGTAGTGCTGCCAGCCCAGGGGGAAGAGGTTGGTGAGGGAGAGTTCCATGGCGGCGGATTATCCATGTCGGGCCTGCGCCCGATGAGAGCTTGCCGCAGACGCCAAAGTGGCAACGGCATCAGGGGCATGGGCGCTGTTGGGCGCCGGATAATCGGCGACCACAGTGGCCGATCCGGTTCCACGTCTCCACGCTTATGCACACCCTTGAACAACTGCGCAGCGGCGCGCTCGCCGGCACGCGCCGGCTCGACCTGAGTTGCAGCCTGACCGAACTGCCCCCCGAGGTGCTGGATCTCGCCGACACGCTGGAGGTGCTCAACCTCACCGGCAACCGCCTGCGTGAACTGCCGCCCGACCTGGGCCGGCTGCACCGGCTGAAGATCGTTTTCTGTTCCAGCAACGCGTTCACCCACCTGCCCGAGGTGCTGGGCGACTGCCCGGCGCTGGAGATGGTGGGCTTCAAGGCCAACCGCATCCAGCACGTGCCCGCCGCCGCGCTGCCGCCGAAGCTGCGCTGGCTCATCCTCACCGACAACGCCATCGGACAGCTGCCCGCCGAAATGGGCCGGCGCCCGGCGCTGCAAAAGCTCATGCTCGCGGGCAACCGCCTCGACGCGCTGCCGCCGGGGCTGGCGAACGCGCAGCGCCTGGAGCTGCTGCGCCTGTCGGCCAACCGCTTCAGCACGCTGCCCGGCTGGCTCACCCAACTGCCGCGCCTGGCCTGGCTGGCGCTGGCGGGCAACCCGCTGGGCTGGCACCGCGCGGCGCCCGCGCCGCTGCCCCGCATCGCCTGGGGCCGGCTGCGCGTGGCCGAGCGGCTGGGCGAGGGCGCTTCCGGTCACATCCACCGCGTGCACCTCGAAGACGCAACGGACGACGCGCTGGCGCTCAAGCTGTTCAAAGGTGCGGTCACCAGCGACGGCCTGCCCGAACACGAACTCGCCGCTTGCCAGGCCGCCGGGCAACACCCCGCGCTGTGCACGCCCAGCGCCGAACTGAGCGCGCACCCCGAAGGCGTGCACGGCATGCTGCTGCCGCTGCTGCCGCCCGAACTGGTGAACCTCGCCGGCCCGCCCAGCTTCGACAGCTGCACGCGCGACGTGTACGCGCCCGGCTTCACCCTGCCCGCCAGCGCCGCGCTGCGCGTGGCCCGCACCATGGCCAGCGCGTTGGCCCATCTGCACCAGCGCGGCGTGATGCACGGCGATTTCTACGCGCACAACATCCTCTGGAACCCGGCCAGCGGCGACGCCATGCTCAGCGATCTCGGCGGCGCGACGCTGTTGCCCGACGACCAGCCCGCGCTGCGCCGCGCCCTGCTGGCGCTGGACGTGCGCGCCTTCGGCTGCCTGCTGGAGGAACTGGTGGCCCACGCACAGAGCGCTGGCGCCACGGCATCGCCGGCGCTGGACCGTCTGGCCGGTCTCGCCACCGCCTGCCTGCACACCGACCCGGCCGCTCGACCCGAGATGGCCGGCATCGCCGGCGAGCTCGACACCCTGGCCCGCTGAACAAGCCCGCCGTGTTGGCGTGCAGCCGGTTCAGGCGTCGCCGGCCATCGCGTGTTGTTTTCGCCAGCTGGCGGGTGTCATCCGGTGTTCGCGCTTGAAGGCGCGGTGGAACGCCGGTTCGGATTCGTAGCCCGCTTCGCCGGCGATGCGGGCGATGGGTTCGGTGGTTTCCAGCAGGCGGCGCGCGGCGTGCTGCAGGCGCCACTTGCCCAGGTAGCGCATGGGCGGATCGCCCACCAGGCCGGTGAAGCGTTCTGCAAAGGCCGAGCGCGACAGCCCCACCTCGCGCGCCAGGTCTTCGGTGGTCCAGGCACGTTCCCGCTGGCCGTGCAGCAGGGCCAGCGCGCGGCCCACCCGGGGGTCGCGCAGCCCGGCGATCCAGCCGCTGCCGGTGGTGGCGGGGTCGTCCTGCAGGTACTGGCGCACCGCCTCGATGAACAGCAGCTCGGCGAGCTTGCCGAGCACGGCGGGCGACAGCTTTTCGTCCGGCGCCGGCCGGCGCGAGGCGAAGCGCAACGAGCTCTCGACCCACTCGCTAGCTGCCGCATCTTCCATCCGCGCCTTGAGCACACGCGGCAGGGCGCTGAGCAATGGGTCGTCAGGCTGGTTGTGCGACAGGAAGCCGCAGAAAAAACGCGTGTCCGCGGCATCGGCGTTGCCATGGACCAGGCGCCCGGGCCGGCTGCCGTCGCCGGGTTCGAACAGGTCGTTCACATCAATGGGCGCCAACGCCAGCTCGCTGCCGAGCAGGTGGTGGTCGTTGCGCGGCAGGATCACGATCTCGCCGCGGTGCGCGCTCATCGGCACACCGCCGTCCACCTGCACCAGCAGCTCGCCCTCGCAAACGAAGTGGTAGGCAATGATGTGGCGCGGCAGCGGCAGGTAGCCCGCGCAGTCTTCGGGCGACACCTTGGACACCACGCACCAGGGTGAGGTGAAAGCCGCTTCCAGAAACACGCCACCGGTCAGGCGCATGGCGCGCAGGATCTCGGTCAACGGATCGGCGGGGCGGTCTTCCAGCATGGGCGGCGTTTCGGTGACAAATGCCGGCGCCCTGGGCATTGTGGGTGCGCCGTCAGACTTCTAGAGTACCCCTACCGGCCCCGCAGGCGCAACACCGGCCAGCGGCCAAGCCACCCCCGGACGGCCGGCACGCAACCACATATTCAAGGAGCCTCCCCATGATCACCGACACCCAGGGCCACGCCTTGAGCGGCGCCACCACCGAAGCCTTGCCCTTCTACGAACAGGCCGTCACGGCCTTCCAGCTGTACCGCGGCGACCCCATGGCCAGCCTGGCGCAGGCCACCGCCGCCGCGCCGCGTTTTGCCATGGCGCACATCCTCCAGGCCCATATGCTGGCGCTGGCCACCGAGCCCGGTTGCGTCGCCATGGCGCATGAGGTGCTGCAGACCCTCCGGCCACTGCCGATGAACGAACGCGAAGCCTCGCACGTGGGCGTGATCCAGCGCGTGCTGCAGGGCGAATGGACCAAAGCCGCCCTGGCCATGGACCTGCACCACACGCGGCACCCCTACGACATCGTGGCGCTGCAGGCCGGGCACCTGATCGACTTCTACCGCGCCAGCGCGCGCAACCTGCGCGACCGCATCGCGCGCGTGCTGCCGCACTGGTCGGCCGACATGCCAGGCTATTCCATCGTCCTGGGCATGTACGCATTTGGACTGGAAGAAAGTGGCGACTACGCGCGCGCCGAAGCGGTGGGTCGCGAGGCGCTCGACCTGCAGCCGCTGGACTGCTGGGCGCACCACGCGGTGGCGCATGTGATGGAGATGCAGGGCCGCGCGCAGGACGGCATCGGCTGGATGAACGCGCGCGAACCGCACTGGTCGGGCGATGACAATTTCTTCAAGGTGCACAACGCCTGGCACGGTGCGCTGTGCCATCTGGAGCTGGGCCAGACGGACGCCGTGCTCGCGCTCTACGACGGCACCGTGCGCAAGACGCCGAGCGCCGTGGTGCTCGACCTGGTGGACGCCTCGGCCCTGCTGTGGCGCCTGCAGCTCACGGGAGTGGATGTGGGCGGTCGCTGGACCGAGCTGGCGCAGACCTGGGACGCCCACGCCGATGGCCGCCTCTACCCGTTCAACGACTGGCACGCGGTGATGGCCTACCTGGGTGCCGACCGCCAGAGCGACGTGCAGCGCCTGCGCGATGCCATGCGCAGCGCCGATGGCGCCAGCGAGGTCTCTCGCTGGGCCGCCGACACCGGGCACGACCTGGTGGAAGGTTTTGCCGCGCACTGGCGCGGTGAACACGACAGCGCGGTGCAGCACCTCTACCGCGCGCGGCACTTCGCCAACCGCTTTGGCGGCAGCCATGCGCAGCGCGACATCATCGACTGGACGCTGACCGAGTCCGCCCTGCGTGCCGGCCAGCGCGGCATGGCCGAAGCCTTGGCCAACGAACGCCTGGCGCTCAGGCCGCACAGCCCGGTCAACCGCGGTTTCCTGCGGCGGGCGCGGGCGACCGGGGTCCCGGCAACCCAGCGGGCCGCCAGACGGGTCGCGGTGACGCAGTGAACCGGGTGGATCAGGCGTCCAGACGGATATGGCCTTCGGCCACGTAGCGTTTGAAGTCGGTCAGGGGCATCGCCGCCACGCCGTGGGTCTCTTCGTCGACCCAGCTCAACGTGACGTCGTTCAGCCCCTGGGTCACCTCCACCGGTCCGGGGCGGATGGCGATGTTCGGACCGTCGCCTTCGCGGTATTCGACCTTGCCAACAATGCGTGCGGTTTGTGCCATCTGGATTTCCCTCTGAAGGTGATGCAAGCAGCTTCGCCGCGGGGCGAAACCAGGGTCTGTTCGTTGCCAGACAGAGCAGGCCATTTTTGACCCATCCGGGCGTTCTTCGGTGTGCGGCCCCGACAAGACCGGACATTCATGCGGAGTATCGAGGGCCTGGCCCGGTGTGGCCGATGGGGTCGTGTGCTTTTTTGTAATTCCCGTTGTCCGGAATGAACCACAAGTAACCACCTTTGTTGAAAGAGAACCATGACCCCGGACACCGGTTCCAAGCGGGACCTGGCCGGTTTTTCCGGCCGGGTTCGCCATTCCCCTGCCGTGTGCAGCAACGCTGAAGGAACCCGTCATGATTGCTTCCAGACTTCTCACCTCGTCGGTGACCGCCCTGGCTGTCGTGGGCGCGGTGGGCTGGGCCTATGCCCAGACCGCGCCAGAACCTGCCGCCGAGGCGCAAACGCCGATGACCACACCCGCGGACGCCGCGGTCACGCCCGCACCGGACGCCGCAACGTCCGGCGCCATGATGAACGAACCCATGGAACGGGCCGACCGCAACTGATCCGATGGACGGGCACGACACACCGCCGGACGCCTCGCGCCGGGGCATGGCCGAGGACGTCCGGCGCGGCTTGCTGGCGGGCCTGGCCATCCTGGCGCTGGTGATTCCGCCCGTTCAACAGGTCCTGGTGCAGGTGGCTGCTCCGGTCAGCGCCGGGCGCCTGCCCGACTTTGGCCACACGCCGGCTTCGGTCGCCACCCGCCAGGTGGTGGACTGGGTGGCCGGCACGGGCAACCACAGCGGCCAGCCGTTCGTCGTCATCGACAAGAAGGCGGCCCGGCTCTATGTGTTTGACGCGGCGGCGCGCCTGCGCGATGCCACGCCGGTCTTGCTGGGCTCGGCGCCGGGCGATGACTCCGTGCCGGGCATCGGCTCGCGGCCCATCGCCGAGGTCAGGCCCGAGGAGCGCACCACGCCCGCTGGCCGCTTCGTGGGCATGGCAGGCCGCAACCACACCGGCGAAGACGTGGTGTGGGTCGATCACGGTGCGGCCGTGTCGATGCACCGGGTTCGCACCACCCAACCCACCGAGCGCCGGCTGGAGCGGCTCGCATCGCCCTCCGTCGCCGACAAGCGCATTTCGTACGGCTGCATCAACGTGCCGGCCGATTTTTACGACGCGCACATCCGTCCGATGTTTTCGGGCCGGCATGCCGTGATTTACGTGCTGCCGGAACACAAATCGCTGCAGCAGGTGTTCGGGTTCCAGGCGCGGCCAATCACGCATGCAATGCCTTCCTGAACCGCGGCTGGCAGCTTGGCACCTGCCGCGCACTGTGCGCTGGTGCACAGACGGACCGCCGAGCGGGCGTTACTTTGTTCCGGTGATGCGGTGGCTCGCCACCGCACGCTTTTTTCCCTGTTCCAAAGGAGACCGTATGTCCCTCTTGTCCCATTCCATGACCCGTGGTCTGCTGGCCAGCGCCGCCCTGCTCATGTTGTCGCCTGTCGCTTTCGCGCAGTCGCGCTCGGCGATCGATGCGACCTACCAGCAAGACCGCGCCGCCTGTCTCGACAGTGCGTCGATGCACGAACGCACGGCCTGCCTGCGCGAGGCCGGTGCGGTGCGCGCCGAAGCCCTGAAGGGCCGTCGGTCGACCGGAACGTCACCCGAAGAACTGGCGCGCAACGCCCTCCAGCGTTGCAAGGATATGTCGCCCGACGACAAGATGCTCTGCGAGCGCAGGGCGCGGGGCGACGGCAATGAAACGGGCTCCGTGGCCGCCGGCGGCTTGTTGCGTGAACTGGTGACCGAGGTTCCGGCGCCGGCGCCCATGCGGGCCCCCATGCAAGCGCCGATGCCCGCGCCCAGATAACCGGATCGCGGCGCAACAGCGCCGTTCATCGGCGGCTGGCGATTCCCGTTGGCCGCCGGTCCGATGGGTGGGGCCAGTGCCAGCGCACGGCCAGCGCGATCACGGCGGCGATCAGGGGCACCCAGCCTTGCTGTGATCCCATGGTCCACAAGGTGGCCGCGCTGACGACGCAGCAGGCGACCGCCACCCCCTGCAGCGCCCCCAGGAGTCCGCGCGCGAAGCGTCCTCTCGCGTCCGCGCACAGCAGCAGACCCAGGCTGCCGATCGCCGTCGGGTCGGGCGCGAAACCAAACACCTCGGCCTGGACCAGCGACCGGCCCGCGACCATTGCGTGCAGGGGGTACAGCAGCAGCGCCCAGGCCAGCAAGCCGAGGCCGATCCCGCAGCGCAGGAGGTGGGCCGTGGTGCGCAGGCTGCTGGCGCCCGACAGCACGAGCAGGCCGAGGGCCTGCGCGGCGAAGACGCCAGCCGAGACCGTGGCCGCCGGGTTGATGGCCGCGTAGCGTTGCAGGAGAAAACTCCAGGCCACCAGCGCCCAGCACAACGCCAGCGCCGCGGTGCCCGCCCGCAGGGCGGTGTCGCTGCGCCGCAGCAGGCCGAGGCCCACGGCCAGAAAGACCAGCGTGGTCAGCACCGGCATGGGCCAGAGCGCCTGGTTCTGCAGCTCGAACAGGCGCCAATAGGTGCGCGGCGCGAACATCAGCAGATCGGCCGGGCGGTAGGTCCACCATTCGCTCATGGCTGGCTCGGGGTTGCTGTGCCGTG
Organism: Gammaproteobacteria bacterium; assembly: GCA_018903185.1. Lineage (GTDB taxonomy): Bacteria > Pseudomonadota > Gammaproteobacteria > Burkholderiales > Burkholderiaceae_C > Hydrogenophaga. Next base: position 9,344 of record JAHIQV010000069.1, read on the forward strand.
CAGCACGTGGGTGTTCAGAGCGCCGCTACGTCCCGCGCCATGCGTGCGCGCAGGGTAGCGTCGGGCAGGCGTCCGCGCGCCGCGCCCATGTTCTGACGCAGATGCGCCACCTGGCTGGTGGCGGGAATGGCGCAGGTGACGGCCGGGTGCGACACCACGAATTTCAGCGCCACCTGGGCCCAGCCGTCGCAACCGATCTCGCGCGCCCAGCCCGGCAGCGGGTGGCCGCGCAACCGGTCCAGCAGGTCACCCTGGCGGAACGGCCGGTTCACGATCACGGCGATGCGCCGTTCCTGCGCCAGCGGCAACAGGCGCTGCTCGACCTCGCGGTCC
>JAHIQV010000070.1 GCA_018903185.1 Gammaproteobacteria bacterium
CCGAACTTTCACCTGGCGCACCTGGTGCACGGCGACTTGCTGAGCCTGCAAACGCGCCCAGTCCGCCAGCTCGGCGATGTGCCAGACACCAAGGCGCTGGCCGCTTCTGAGCAGCTCAAGACGCTGCGAGAAGAGTCGCACCGCCGTCTGCGGGCCCTGATGGAGCGACCACCCGCCGGGAGTATTCCCACTCAGTTCCTCGCCCTGTCATCGCAGAGCCGGCATGCGATTGCCATCGATGCATCCCGTTCACGCCTGTACCTGTTCGAGAACCAGACCCCCTCTGCGTCGGGCAGCCTGATCGCTCAGCCGCCCCGGTTGCGCCTGGTGGGTGATTTCTACATTTCCGTTTGCCTGTCCGGCATCGAGAAAACCGTTGAGGGTGACAAACGCACGCCGCTGGGCGTCTACTACATCACCAGCAACCTCAACCCGGACAACCTGCCCGACCTGTACGGCGTGGGTGCACTGCCGATCAACTACCCCAACCCGCTCGACGTGCAACGTGGCAAGACCGGCAGCGGCATCTGGCTGCATGGCACGCCCCGCGAGCAGTTTGTGCGCGCCCCTCAGGCCTCCGATGGCTGCGTGGTGCTGTCCAACCCCGATCTGGAGCGGCTGCTCAAGACCGTGCAGATCCGCACCACGCCGGTCGTGATCGCGCCCGAGCTCCAATGGGTGCGACCCGAGGCACTCGACACCGAGCGTCAGGCCTTTGAGGCAGCCCTGGAAGCCTGGCGCGTCGCCAAGAGCGAGGGCAATCTCGGGCAGCTCAAGGGGTTTTACTCCAGCCGTTTCCAGAACCAGGGCCGCGATCTGGCCCAATGGTGGCCGCGCGTCGAGAGCGAACTGAGCCCCGCGAAAGGCCCCCGGGAACTGCAGCTCAAGGAGCTCTCCCTGCTTCGCTGGCGCGACGCCCAGGACACCATGGTGGTGACCTTCGGCGAGGTTCCTCTGGGCCAATCCCGCGGCGTCACACGCCGGCAGTACTGGGCGCTGGAACGCGACCAGTGGAAAATATTCTCAGAAGGTACCCTTTGATGCAAAACACCCCTCTCAAGCAGCGCCCTTTGCGCCGTCATCTGGCTTCCCTGCTCGTCGCAAGTGCTGCAGCGGTCCTGCTTCCGGTGGCCGCATGGGCCCAAGGCACGCCGGTCGCCGAGACGCCCAAGGTGCGCCTGAGCACCTCCATGGGTGACATCGTGCTGGAGCTGTATCCCGACAAGAGTCCGAAAACGGTCGAGAACTTTCTGCAATACGTGCGCGACAAACACTATGACGGCACCGTGTTCCACCGCGTGATCAACAACTTCATGATCCAGGGCGGCGGTTTCAACGCCGACTTCCAGCAAAAAGCAACCCGCCCGTCCATTCCGCTGGAAGCCAGCAATGGGCTGAAAAACGACCGTGGCACGATCGCCATGGCCCGCACGCAAAACCCCAACTCCGCCACGGCACAGTTCTTCATCAACGTGGTCGACAACGCCGCCTTGAACGCACCCAACCCCGACGGATACGGCTATGCCGTTTTTGGCAAGGTCACCGCGGGCATGGATGTGGTGGACAAGATCAAGCTCGTTCCAGTCGGCAACCAGGGCATGCACCAGAACGTGCCCAAGACACCCCTCACCATCCTCAAAGCCACCCTGGAGAAATGAACATGGCCAATCCCCAAGTCGAACTGCACATCGCCAACTTCGGCGTCGTCACCCTGGAACTGGACGCCGAAAAAGCGCCCCTGTCCACCGCCAACTTCCTGTCGTACGTGAACAAGGGTCACTACAACAACACGGTGTTTCACCGCGTCATCCCCGGCTTCATGGTGCAGGGTGGCGGCTTTGAGCCGGGCATGAACCAGAAGCCCGCCGACGCCCCCATCAACAACGAAGCCAACAACGGCCTGAAAAACGAGCTCTACACCGTGGCCATGGCGCGCACCAGCGACCCGCACTCGGCCAGCGCCCAGTTCTTCATCAACGTGGCCAACAACGCTTTCCTCAACCATACCGCACCCAGCGCTCAGGGCTGGGGCTACGCCGTGCTCGGCAAGGTGGTTTCCGGGTCTGACATCGTGAAGAAGATCGAGGGCGTTGCCACCGGCCGCAAAGGCTTCCATGACGACGTGCCCAAGGAAGACGTCGTCATCGAAAAAGCCGTCGCCCTTTGATGGCAGGGGCTCCTTGCCCCTCTCCCATGCCAGACACGACCTCCGACCGCTTCGCCACCCTGCGCGCACCCGCGCACTGGCAAGCGGTCGATTTCATTTCCGACCTCCATTTGCAGGCGGCGGAACCGGCCACACTGGCCCTGTGGGAACGCTATCTGCAGCAGGCCCCTGCCCTGCGGGCCGATGCCCTGTTCATCCTGGGCGATCTCTTTGAAGTCTGGATCGGCGACGACGTGCTCGCGCCCCAGACCTCCGACACCCCGTCCCTATGGCACACCTGCGCCCAATTGCTGCGGGAGCACAGCCGTCACACCCCGGTGTATTTCATGCACGGCAACCGCGATTTCCTGCTCGGTGCCCAGGCACTGGCCGCCTGCGGGATGGTCGGGCTGAACGATCCGACGGTGCTGGAATTTCACGGCCAACACTGGCTGCTCAGCCATGGCGACGCCCTGTGCCTGGCCGATACCGACTACCAGCGCTTCCGCGCCGTGGTGCGTTCTGCCGACTGGCAGCGCGATTTCCTGGCCAGGCCGCTGAACGAGCGTGAAGCGATTGCACGCGGGCTGCGCGAGCAAAGCGAGGCCCGCAAACGCGGCAGCGCGCACGATCACACCCTCTGGGCCGACGTCGATGCGGATGCGGCCAGACAGTGGCTGCAGGCGACCGGTTCACAGACCCTGATCCACGGCCACACCCACCGCCCGGATCAGCACGATCTGGGACAGGGCCTGCGGCGCGTGGTGCTCAGCGACTGGGATCCGACCGCCCAGCCACCGCGTGCCGATGTGCTGCGCCTCAGCGCGCAGGACGGGTTGCAGCGATTGCCCCTGTGTTGAAGCCGGTGGTCCGACTGCTGCAACGCTGGCTCCCCAGGCGCTGGCGCAGCCCGCAGCCGCTGCCCGCAGCGCTGTGGCGCGAAACGCTGGCACAACACCCCTTCCTGGCCGAACTCACCGCAACGGAACAAAGCCACCTGCAGCAGCTGTGCAGCCATTTCCTGGTGGAGAAGGAGTTCCACGGCGCCCACGGCCTGAAGATCACCGACACCATGGCGTTGAGCATCGCGGCGCAGGCCTGCCTGCCGCTGCTGCACATCGCCAGTCCGGCGGACCGGGACCACCAGAACCCGATGGATGCGCTGGACTGGTACGACGATTTCGTCGGCATTGTGGTGCAGCCGGGTGCTGCGGTGGCCATGAGGGAAACGGCCGACGCCGCGGGTGTGGTGCACCGCTACCGCGAGGTGCTCGCGGGCGAAGCCATGGACCGTGGCCCCGTGATGTTGAGTTGGGAAGATGTGGCGCAAGCCGGTCAGGTGGCCGGCAGTGGAAGCAACGTGGTGATCCACGAATTCGTGCACAAGATGGACATGCGCGGCATGCAAGCCGGTGAAACCCCGGATGGTGCACCCGTGCTGCCCCAGGGTTTGTGGGGCGCGACCCGTCCGGCCCAGGCGAGGAAGCACTGGCGCGACACCATGTCCATCGCCTTCACCCAGTTTCGCGAAACGCTGAGTCTGGCCGAACGCTTCGGTGGCGAACGCCCCTGGCTGGACAGTTATGCCGCCAAGGACCCGGCCGAGTTTTTCGCGGTGACCTGCGAGGCCTACTTTGTCAACCGCGAGCGCTTCGCTCTCGAGTTCCCGACCCTGCTTTCGCTGTATGACGGGTTTTTTCGGGCTGACCAGGCATAGTGGTCGGTAGCCCGCCAATGGCAGGCAGGCCACCGACGTCCGCTCAGCGCTTGAGCAGGACCTTGAGCGTGTTCTGCAAACGGCGCGCAGCGCCTGCGTCGTAAACACCAGCCAGCACACGCGACACATCCTGAGCCCAGGTATCGACCGGCGCAGCTTCGTGGCGGCGCGTGAGCAACTGCAGTTGCAGCATGCGGCGGGTATCCAGCAGTTCGGCCGGCGTGGGCACTTCGGCCGCCATTTCCAGCCGCAACAAGGCGTCGGCAGGCACCGCGGCGGGCGCACCCCCGTTCAGGCTCTGGGACCACGCGCTGCGGGTTGCCGCGTTGACCCGCGAACCCAGCGCCTGCGCAGTCGGCAACTGCGACGCATCGCGCTGCTCCCAGGCGGTCAGCAACTGGGTCAACACCTCACCATGCGCTTGGGCCGCAAGCTTGCGCAACGCCGCTTCGGCGTGTTCGATCGCCTGGCGCTGGGCGCGGAAAGCGGCGTCCCCCAGGCGCGGGCCCCGCGGCTCACGATCAAAGCGGTCACCCCCTCGCCCATCCCGCGCATCACCGCGAGCACCAAAACCACCCCGTGCATCGCGGCTGTCACGGCCCGGGGGGCCACGGCGGTCGTCACGTCCGGCGGGCTCGGTCTTTTTCATGCCCGGGCGGTCATCACCACGCACCGCCACGATCTTCTTCGGCGGGGCGGCTGGTTTGGCGGGCACGGCGGCTTCCACCGCGGGAGCTTCGCCTTCGCCTTCGGCATCGGCCGGCGCAGATCCCTCCGCAGCCGGAGCCAGGGCTTGATCCTCTGCCATCGCCTCCGTGGACCCGACCCCGGCCTGCGACGCAACGGCCTTCACCGTGCCGCTGGCCGGTTCGTCTGCGGCCGCGGCCTGGCCGCGCAAGGCGGCCTCCAGCGCCGCCATGGCGGCGCGGATCTGCTGGACATCGCCGCTCGCACTGGCCGCATCCACCGCCTGCGAAGCATCAAGCACGCGCTGGTCGTGGGCGTTGAGTGCCGTGGACGCCTTCTCGCGTTCGCTGCTCTTGCGGGCAAAAGCCTCGTCAATGGGCTGGCGGAAGGCCTCCC
>JAHIQV010000071.1 GCA_018903185.1 Gammaproteobacteria bacterium
CAGCAACTGCTCCAGCGCCTGCGTGGCCATGGGGCCGCGCCAGATCATGGCTTCATCCTTGTCGACCAGGAAACCGATCGAGATCACCTGCACGCCGTAGTTCTCCAGCGGCTCCATGGTCTTGCCGTCGACGCTTTCGGGCCGGCCTTCCACACCCATCATCATGGGCTGGCTGGGGCCGTAGATGTCGGCGTCCAGGATGCCGACCTTGGCGCCCTCGGCGGACAACGCCAGCGCCAGGTTGACCGCCGTCGTGCTCTTGCCCACGCCGCCCTTGCCCGAGGCCACGGCGATGATGTTCTTCACGCTCGGCAGCAGCTGCACGCCGCGCTGCACCGCGTGCGGAATGATCTTGCTGGTCATGTTGATCGACACGTTCTCCACCCCGTCCACCGACTTGGCGGCCGTGATCAGGGCGCGACGCAAGGCAGGCATCTGGCTCTTGGCCGGATAGCCGAGTTCGACATCGAACGACACGTCTCCGTACTGCTCGTTCAGGTTCTTCAGTGCCTTGGTGGACACAAAGTCCTTGCCCGTGTTCGGGTCGGTCACGGTCTGCAGGGCATTGAGCAGCGCTTGTTGGTCGACGGCCATCGAAAGATCTCCTGAGGGAAAGACGTGGGTGGATATGCAGAAGTGGCCCGAAGTCTAACGCCCCGATGCCACACCCACCGCCGCACGGGCAAACACACAGCGGACGTGAGGGCTTGACGCGTCAGGCGCTGGCGACCGGGGCCGCCTAAAATCACGGGTTCCCCCGAAAGAAAGCCCCCAGCCATGAGCCCGCGTCGCCTGTTCGTCACCACCGCCCTGCCCTATGCCAACGGCCATTTCCACATCGGCCACATCATGGAATACATCCAGGCCGACATCTGGGTGCGTTTCCAGCGCATGCAGGGCCACGAGGTGCACTTCGTCTGCGCTGACGACGCGCACGGTGCGCCGATCATGATCGCGGCCGAAAAGGCCGGCAAGACACCGCAGCAGTTCGTGGCCGACATCGCCGCCGGGCGCAAGCCCTACCTGGACGGTTTCCACATCGGCTTCGACAACTGGCACAGCACCGACGGCCCGGAAAACCACGAGCTGGCGCAGGAGATCTACCGCGCGCTCAAGGCCAATGATCTGATCGAAACCCGCACCATCGAACAGTTCTTCGACCCACAGAAGAACATGTTCCTGCCCGACCGTTTCATCAAGGGCGAATGCCCCAAGTGCGGCGCCAAGGACCAGTACGGTGACAACTGCGAGGTCTGCGGCGCCGTCTACGCACCCACCGAGCTGAAGAACCCGTATTCGGCGCTCTCCGGCGCCCAGCCGGTGCTGAAAAGCTCGGAGCACTTTTTCTTCAAGCTGTCCGACCCGCGCTGCCTCGCCTTCCTAGACCAGTGGACGCAGAGCGGCGCGGTGCAGCCCGAGGTGCTGAACAAGATCGCCGAGTGGATCGAGCCTGGCGAAGACGGCAAGCCCAGGATGGGTGACTGGGACATCAGCCGCGATGCGCCCTATTTCGGCATCGAGATCCCTGACGCACCGGGCAAGTACTTCTACGTCTGGCTGGACGCGCCCATCGGCTACCTCGCTTCGCTCAAGAACCACTTCAGCAAGACCGGCCGTGACTACGACGCCTTCATGGCCGACCCCACCACCGAGCAGTTCCACTTCATCGGCAAGGACATCATCACCTTCCACACCCTGTTCTGGCCCGCGATGCTCAAGTTCAGCGGCCGCAAGGTGCCCAACGCCGTGTTCGTGCACGGCTTCCTCACCATCAACAACGGCGAGAAGATGAGCAAGAGCCGGGGTACCGGCCTGAACCCGCTCAAATACCTGGAACTCGGCATGAACCCCGAGTGGCTGCGGTATTACCTCGCGGCCAAGCTCAGCGGCAAAAACGAGGACGTGGACTTCAACCCCGAAGACTTCATGGCCCGGGTCAACAGCGACCTGGTGGGCAAATACATCAACATCGCATCGCGCGCCGCAGGCTTCATCGCCAAGCGTTTCGATGGGAAGCTGGGCGAGGTCTCGGCCGACGGCGACGCGCTGCTGGACCACCTGGAAGTGGCCGCCCCCAGCATCACCGAGCTGTACGCCGAGCGCGAATACGGCAAGGCCCTGCGCGAGATCATGCTGCTGGCCGACCGTGTGAACGCCTACGTGGACCAGAACAAGCCCTGGGAACTGGCGAAAAAAGAAGGCATGGAAGGCCGGCTGCACGACGTGTGCACCACCTGCATCGAAGCCTTCCGCCTGCTCACGCTCTACCTCAAGCCCGTGCTGCCCGCGCTGGCGAAAGACGTGGAAGCCTTCCTCAACACCGCCCCGATGGTGTTCGCCGACGCGAACCGCCTGCTCGGCGCCGGCCACGCCATCGGCGCCTACCAGCACCTGATGCAACGCGTGGACGTGAAGCAGCTCGACGCCTTGTTTGAACCGCCACCAGCGCCCGAAGAGCCGAAGATCGTCCCCGGTGGTGAACCCATCGCCGAAACCATCGGCATCGACGACTTCGCCAGGATCGACCTGCGCATCGCGCAGATCGTCAACTGCGAAGCGGTGGAAGGCTCCACCAAACTGCTGCGCCTCACACTCGACGTGGGAGAAGGCCGCACGCGCAACGTGTTCAGCGGCATCGCCAGCATGTACAAGCCAGAAGACCTGGTGGGCAAACTCACCGTGATGGTCGCCAACCTGGCGCCACGCAAGATGAAGTTCGGCGTCAGCGAGGGCATGGTGCTCGCCGCCAGTCACGCCGACGAAAAGGCCCAGCCCGGCATCCACATCCTCAACCCCTGGCCGGGCGCCCAGCCGGGCATGCGGATCCACTGACCGCCATCGATGTTCGAGCCCATCCGCGGTTTCACCAGCCTCAAGCGCACGCCGCAGGCCGACCTGAAGCTCGGCACCGTGCTGGCTTTCGTGGCCGGTGCGACCAACGCGGGCGGTTTTCTGGCGGTGGGCCAGTACACCTCGCACATGACGGGCATGGTCTCGGCCATGGCCGACAACCTGGTGCTCGGCCAGTTCGTGCTGGCCGGCGCCGCACTGGCCGCGGTACTGGCCTTTCTGCTGGGCGCCATGAGCACCGCCTGGCTGGTGAACTGGGGCATGCGGCTGCAGCTGCGCAGCGCCTACGGCCTGCCACTGCTGATCGAAGCGGTGCTGCTGCTGGTGTTCGGCATCTTCGGCGCCGCCATGAGCCTGTGGCACACCGTGTTCCTGCCGGTCACGGTGGTGCTGCTCTGTTACATCATGGGACTGCAGAACGCCGTGATCACCAAGATCTCGCAGGCGCGCATCCGCACCACGCACGTGACCGGCCTGGTCACCGATCTGGGCATCGAGCTGGGCAAGCTGCTGTACGTGAACCGGCATCCGGACATGCGACCGGTGCGCGCTGACCGCGAACGCCTGCGCGTGCATGCGCAACTCGTGCTGAGCTTCCTGGTGGGCGGCATCGCCGGTGCGCTCGGCTTCAAATACCTGGGCTACATCAGCACCGTGCCGCTGGCGATCACCCTGCTGTTGCTGGTGATGCGCCCGGCGCTGGATGACTGGCAGCGCCTGCGAGCCGACTGAGCGGGCTCAGCGGCTGCGATCCAGATCCGGATCGCGCACCGACATCGTGGAGACCACCCGCAGATCGGGGTTGAACACCACCGTGAACAGCTTGGCGTCGCCTTCGTTCGGACCATCCCGGTAACGCCAGTCGTAGTGGGTCTCCTGCTTCAGGGCATAGGGCGTGATTTTCATCGGCTTGCCCAGCATGCGCCGCACCTCCTCCATCGGCATGCCGGGCTGGATGCGCTCGAAGTTGTGTGGTGCGAGCACCTGGCGCAGCGCGGCCATCTTGCCGTCGGCCCCGATGGTGATCTGGTAGTTCTGATACCCGGCGGGCTGCCGGTTGTACTCATAGATCTGAGCCCCGTCGTCGCCCTCCCACACCGCTTCGGGCGCGCCGAACCGCTCGCGCACATCGGCCTCGGTGGAGACGCCTTCTTCCAGTTCGCTGATGTTCTGCGGGTCGCAGGCCGTCACGCCCAGCAGGAGGCCGAGCGCCAGGGTCAGCGCAGCGAATCGGTGTGGTTGGCTTTTCATGGTCGGGTGCCCCTCTTCATGCCGTTTGCAACGGAAAAATCAGTGTAAACCCCCATCCAGAACCGTTCTGCCTGTAAGTTCCGGTCATCGTCGCCAAAGGTAACATTTGCGCATGCTGAAAAACCTGCCTCCGCTGGCCCCGTTTCGCCCTCGATTGCTGAACGACCTCAAAGGCTACAACGGCGAGAAACTGGTCAAGGACATGGGCGCCGGTGCCACCGTGGGCATCGTGGACCTCCCGCTGGCGATGGCGTTTGCCATCGCCAGCGGGCTCAAGCCCGAGGCAGGCCTGTGGACGGCCATCATCGCGGGCTTCATCATCTCCGCCCTGGGCGGCACATCGGTGCAGATCGGTGGCCCGGCCGGTGCCTTCATCGTCATCGTCTACGGCATCGTCGAGCGCTATGGCGTGGCCAACCTGCTGATCGCCACCGCCAGCGCGGGTGTGCTGCTGTTCCTGCTCGGCCTGTTCCGGCTCGGCACCCTGGTGCGCTACGTGCCGGTGAGTGTGGTGATCGGGTTCACCAACGGCATCGCGGTGCTGATCGGGCTGTCGCAGGTGCGCGACTGGCTGGGGCTGGACATTGCCAAGATGCCGGGCGATTTCTTCGGCCAGATCGGCACGCTCAGCCAGCACCTGCAAAGCTTCAACCCCTATGCGTTCGGGTTGGGAACGCTGTGTGTGATCGGCCTCTTCATCTGGCCGCGCCTGTGGGCGGTGGATTCGCAGTTCCGCCGCCAGCTCGACCAGATCCACACCGTGAGCGCGCTCAAGGCCACCTCGCGCCTGCCGGCACCGGTGGTGGCGCTGGTCACGCTCTCGCTGCTGGCCTGGGCCATGAGCATGCCGGTGGACACCATCGGCAGCCGGTTTGGCGGCATTCCGCAAGGGGTTCCTGCGTTCGCGCTGCCGGCGTTCTCCTGGGACACGGTGCGCCTGCTGGTCACGCCCACGCTGACCCTCGCGCTGCTCGGCGCCATCGAGTCCTTGCTGTGTGCCCGCGTGGCCGACCAACTGAGCGACACCCCCAAGCACGACCCCAACCAGGAGCTCATGGCGCAAGGCGTGGCCAACGTGGTGGTGCCTTTCTTCGGTGGCATGCCGGCCACCGGAACCATCGCCCGCACCGTGACCAATATCCGCTCGGGTGCGGTGTCGCCCGTGGCCGGCATCGTGCACGCAGCGACGCTGGCCGCGGTGGTGCTGCTCGCGGCCCCCATGGCCCAGCACATACCACTGGCCGTGCTGGCCGGCGTCCTGCTGTTCGTGGCCTGGAACATGGGGGAGTGGCGCGAGTTCGGCCGCCTCAAACAGTTCAGCAACCACTACCGCCTGATGATGGTGTCCACCTTCCTGGTGACCATCGTCTTCGACCTGACCGTGGCGGTGGAGCTCGGCCTGGTGATGGCCTGCTTCCTCTTTGTGCGGCGCCAGAGTGACATCTTCCGGGCCGACCCGCTGGCCAGCAATCAACACCAGCTCACCTACCGCCTCTACGGTTCGCTGTTCTTCGGCGCCGTGGCCAAGATCGATCCTATCGTCACCGCGGTGGAGCAGGGCCCCGCAGGCATGAACGTGATGCTCGACGCCAGCCAGCTGATCTCGCTCGACACCACCGGTCTCGACGCACTGGAGCAGTTGCACAGGACGGTGGAAAAGCGCGGCGGGCATCTGGGCATGGTGGGTGTGAACCCTCAACCGCGATCGCTGATCGAGCGCTCGGGTTTTGCCGCCCACCTGCACACCTTCCACTGAAAACCCCAGCCGCAGGGTGACCGCCATGACCGTTCAAACCCTGCCGCACGACCAGCCCATCGCAGCGCGCATCGACTGGCTGTTCGGCCTGGCCGAACGCCACGCCCAGGAGTACGCGAGTCCCGAAGCCTCGCTGGCCCGGCAACGCCACCTGGCCCGTCATCCGACGGCCATCCTGGTGCTCAAGTGCATGGACGGGCGCATCAACATCCCGGTGGCCACCCAGACGCCCAAGGGCATCATCCAGCCGTTTCGCAACCTGGGTGGTTTCTTCCAGCTTGGCTGGCCCCACCTGGGCGAGACCCTGGTGACCAGCGTGGACAAGGTCATGCGCTCGGGCCGGCAGGCGCTGGTGCTCATCACCTACCACCACTCGCGTGGCGATGAGCGGCGCGGCTGCGCCGGATTTCACTACCGCACCGCAGACGCCCGGGCCCACACCTTCGACATCCAGCGCGAAGTGTCCACGCTGTTCGGCGCCGGACATGGCAGCGTGTACCCCCTAGTGTGCGGCTTCGAGACCGACGAAGACGCCCTCGTCGTGCACGGGCAAGACGGCCAGACGCTGAACATGGCCGACCTGGGCGCCCAGGACATCGACAGCCTGCCCCAGCGCCTGCAGCAGTTGCTGCCCGACATGCCCACCCAGATCCGGCACGACCTGCTGCCGCTGCTGATCGGCAATCTGGCCCACATCGCCGACATCCGCGGCCACACGCGCCGGCTGGACATCGAGCACCGCGAGTGGATGATCTGCGTCGGCCGCGGCTTCGACTGGCTGCACCTGCCCAATGTGGCGCTCATCATCGGCCCCTACAGCCCCGATCTCGCCGATCCGATCCGGCAGGCAGCCGGCATCATCCAGGCCAACATGCGCGCCGGGCGCATCCCGGACGACGGTTTTCTGCTTTTTTCGTCGGTGCCCTATGAAGACATCGGTGTGGACCGTGCCCGCGCGGTGCTCAAATCGCGCTTCATGGCCCGGTTTGCCGCCGACGTGGTGCGCGAATCCCATCCGGACCTGGCGGCACGGATGACGGTGCGCCAGACGGTGCTCAACTGGCACAGCCGGGCGGTGGAAGCCCTGGACCGCTAAAATCGCCGGTCCAGCCCCAACCCACCCACCGACGAACACCATGTCCTTCTTCGCCCGCCCGCACTACGCGTCTGACGCGACACAGTTCCTCGACAAGCTCAAGGCCGACAAGCCACAGCTGGAGCAGGAGCAGCGCGAGGGCCGTTCGCTGCTGTGGGACAAGCAGGTCGACCGCGACTTCCAGTCCCAGGCCACCGCCTCGACCGTGCCCCAGCAGCCCTACGTGTACCAGACCGGTTCCGACCACACCTGAGCGCCGATCGCGCCCGCGGGTCCCACCCATGAGCAACGAGGCCAGCACACTCGACGTCGCCCCCGAAGGGCTCGACGCGGTGATGCCCGCTGTGGTGGACCAGGTGGCGCTGGCCCGCCTGTACGGTGAACCGCTGTTCACCATGCCGCGCGACCTGTACATCCCGCCGGATGCGCTGCAGGTCTTCCTCGAAGCTTTCGAGGGCCCGCTGGACCTGCTGCTTTACCTGATCCGCAAGCAGAACTTCAACATCCTCGACATCCCGATGGCCGCGGTGACGCGCCAGTACCTGAGCTACGTGGACGAGATCCGCGCCAGCAACCTGGAGCTGGCGGCCGAATACCTGCTGATGGCCGCGATGCTGATCGAGATCAAGTCACGCATGCTGCTACCGCCCAGAAAGACGGCCGAGGGCGAAGAAGCCGAAGACCCGCGCGCCGAGCTGGTGCGCCGCCTGCTTGAATACGAGCAGATGAAACTGGCCGGTCAGCGTCTGGCCGAGATGCCGCAATACGGCCGCGATTTCCTGCGCGCGCAGGTTTTCGTGGAACAGGCGCTGGCACCGCGTTTTCCGGACGTGCATGTGCTCGATTTGCAAAGCGCCTGGCGCGACATCCTCAAACGCGCCAAGCTGGTCCAGCACCACAAGATCAGCCGCGAAGAGCTCTCGGTGCGCGAACACATGAGCATCGTGCTGCGCCGCCTGCAGGGCAAGAAGTTCGTCGAATTCGGCGAACTCTTTGACCCGTCCAGGGGCCAGCAGGTGCTGGTGGTGACCTTCATTGCCATGCTGGAGCTGGCCAAGGAAACCTTGATCGAATTGACCCAGGCCGAGGCATTTGCCCCGATTTACGTGCGCCTGGCCTACACCCCGAATCCATGACCACCCATTCCTTTGACGTCCTCATCATCGGCAGCGGCCTGGCCGGTCTCACGGCCGCCCTGCGCCTGGCGCCCACCCACCGCGTGGCGGTGGTGACCAAGCGCGGCATCTCCGACGGCTCCAGCAACTGGGCCCAGGGCGGCATCGCCGCCGTGCTGGCCGAAGGCGACAGCTACGCCTCACACGTGGACGACACCCTGGTCGCAGGCGCCGGCCTCTGCG
>JAHIQV010000007.1 GCA_018903185.1 Gammaproteobacteria bacterium
CCCTTATGTTGATTTCAAGGTGTTCACCGAGGAAGCGTGTCAACGCGCCAGAGATGGATGGGGAACACAGCTTCGCTCCACTGCGCCGCGCGGAATCACGTCAATGGCGCCGCGCCAGCGAGATGAACCGAGGCGATCAATGGACAGCTCACCTTGCCCCGAACGGCGCGGCAGCGTCCGACCATCTCGTCGAGCACCGCCTCGATGCGTTGCAGGTCGCCGATCTTGCTTCGAATCTCACCGAGCTTGCGCTCGGCGAGCTGACGCGCCTGGCTGCAATGGGTTCCGTCCTCCAGCCGCAGCAGTTCCTGCACGTCATCGAGACTGAAGCCCAGCCGCTGCGCAGCCTTGATGAAACGGATGCGCTCGGTGTCTGCATCCGAGTAGCGCCGGATGCTACCGGTGGGGCGATCGGGCTCTGACAGCAGAGCGCGGCGCTGGTAGAAACGCACCGTTTCGACGTTGACCCCCGCCGCGCGGGCGAGCTGGCCGATCGTCAATGCAACTTCGTTCGACATGGTTGACTCCGTACTCAGGTACGGAAATATTATTCCAGCCATGGAGCTTCGCACACGAACAGAAGGAAGTCGCATGTCCAGCCATGGATCCGGCCGATGGGCCTTGGTCAGCGGTGGGTTGGCCGCCGGCCTCGCATCGGCCTGTTGCCTCGGGCCGCTGGTGCTGGTCAGCGTGGGCCTGGGCGGTGCGTGGATCGCCAACCTCACCGCGCTGGAGCCGTACCGACCCGTGTTCATCACCATCGCATTGGGGGCACTGGTGCTGGCCTATCGGCGCGTATATCGGCCAGTCGAACAGTGCCGGCCTGGCGAGGTGTGCGCGGTGCCGGCCGTGCGCCGCGGGTACCGCATCGTGTTCTGGGTGGTCGTCGTGCTGGTGGCGATTGCGCTGGGCTTCCCGTACGCGGCGCCGTTGTTCTACTGAAAGGGCTTGTCCATGAAACCTCGCCACATCGCCATCCTCCTTGCCGTGCTCGTCGCGCCGGCGTGGTCTGCGACGAAAACCGTGACACTGTCGGTGCCGGGCATGAACTGCGCGGCCTGCCCGATCACGGTGAAGAAAGCCCTCACCAGGGTCGCAGGCGTGGCCAAGGTTGACGTGAGCCTGGACAGGCGCGAAGCGGTGGTCACGTTCGACGACAGCCAGGCCGCTGTCGGGCAGCTCACTGGCGCGACGACCGACGCGGGCTACCCGTCGACGATCAAGGAGGCGGCACGGTGAGCGCCGTTGTGCTGCAGTCCACGCTGACCTGTCCGTCGTGCGGGCACTCGAAGGCCGAGACCATGCCAACCGACGCGTGCCAGTTCTTCTACGAATGCGAGCGCTGCCACGAGCTGCTTCGGCCGAAACCGGGCGACTGCTGCGTGTACTGCTCGTACGGCTCGGTGCCATGCCCGCCGGTGCAGCAGCAAGTGAAGTGCTGCGGTTGATCATTCGCATGCACGGCTGCGCGCCCGCGTCAGCGCTCATGGCCTGCGCTGCCGGGCTCACTTGTGCTGGATCGAAACAAGCTTGGGCTTGACGTAGCGGCGCAGCTCAGCGAGCTCGCGCTCGCGACGTTCCAGCAAGGTTTGGCTCTCTTGCCAGGCACAGAAATAGTGATCGACCAAGGCGGCGATCATGGCCACTTGGTGGTGCAGGCTCCGGTTGTCGGCGCGCAGTTGCTCCAACGCCAGTGCTGAGGGGCCCGATGTTCGCCGTCGACGATGTTGCAGTCGGTGAAGCTCGATCAGGATGTCGGGGTGGTAGCGGTACAGCGCGTTGCGCGAGACGCCAGCGAGTTCGCACAGCGCCTTGGCCGTCGGCGCGGCACCCCCATCCGCCGCCGTCAACTGCGCGAGGGCATCGCGAAGCCGCTGCGCCGGTGCGACCTCGGTCGGATCATGGGGCGGTGTGTGGGCCATGACCGGTTCCCGGGTTGTCCGCGTCGATCGAGTGGATCAAGGCACGGGCCTCGTTGAGCCGCTCGCGCACGATGCGCAGCGTCTGCAACGGCAGCGCAGGCTCGTCGAGCAGCGCTTCGTGCCGACGGACCTGCTCGACCCAGTAGGCGCGATGCTGTTGCGACACCACGAAGTTCTTGCAACGCCCGCAGGTGGAGGGCTCACGGCGCGCCGGATTCGGTCCGGCGGCGTTGCCCAGGCAGGCGCTGTGTTCCTCGCGGTAGACACAAAATCCCCAGTCGCACACGCCGAGCACGAGGCCGGCGTCCACCAGCAGCCGGGCGTAGCTCTTGAGGTCCTGTTTGAGCCGGGCCCCCCGAAAGTGCGGGCGTTTGGCCACGATCTCGGCGCCGGCGCGCCCGCCCAGGCCGGGTGCGGCGAGCATGTGCTCCCAGGCCGCAGTCGATTGTTCGAGGATCTCGGTCTCGATCTCCTGGTTGAGCCGGTAGTCGGAGCCGGCGTAGCCACAGTCGGTGACGGCGCGCTCGCGATGGCCCAGGTGCTGCGCGAGAGCGAACAACGCCGATCCGTCGCGCAATGCCGCGAACCGTGCGAAGGTCTTGCGCCCCTGGTGCGTGGAAAGTTGCCAGGTTCTGCCCTCATGCTGCGGCAGCCCGAGCCACACCGCAAAGCGCTTGAGCAGCAGTCGCATGCGCCTGGTCGACACGATACCCAGCGTGCCGGGGCATGGGCGCTGCCACTCCGTGGCACCTGGGGTCTGGCCACGGCGCAGCCACAAATGGGGCCGCCCAGACTGAGCGCGATGCCCGGCCGACAAGGCTTCGAGGACGGCGATGGCGGTCGCGGCCACCGGCGGTGCAACCCATTCGTGTGGCCGCCCGGCGTACTCCGGTTGGCGCTTGAAAATCGCACCGACGATCACGGTGATCTCTTCGGCGGCGGCGCCGCCACGGCGCTGCACGCAGCCCGCCTGGAGGTGCAGGATCTCACTGGCCCGCGGTCCGACGAGGTACGAGATGACGACGAAGCATGCCGCGTAGAGCATGTCGATCGCCTGCGTGAGCGCACCGACCGTCAGGATCGGCTGCGGCTGGCCAGGCACCCGGACACGTGCGTGACGTAAAGCGCGCGTTGCCGCATTGGTGCAGGCGTCGGTGAGGTAACCCTGCTGTTTGGCGACTCCTACGGCCTCGGCATAGACATCCCTGGCCTGCAGGATCGGCGTTGCACCACGGTTGACCAGATCGATGGCGCCCTGGACCAGCGCCACCGCAACGGCCTGCGGGGTGTACGGCCAGCGACGGACATCGGCGTCGTGCACGCCAGCGACATCGCCTTGGCTGCGCCCCGGAAAAGGGTCGATGCGCAACCCGTCGTCGAGTTCATCGCGAAAGCGATACAGATACGTGAGCAGGTAGAGGTACTTCTGCACCGTCGTGGGGGCGAGCGTGGGGCGCCGAGTTCCCGGTCTCAGGGCAAGCGCGCGCTGGAATTGCAGCAGTGCTGTCGCGTCGAGATCGGTGAAGCGAGAGAAGCCGGCCTGATCCATCCAGCGCACGAGTTCGCGCAGGTAGTTGAAGTAGCCTGCAGCCGTGCTCGCACGCTGCGGCAGGCCGGTGCCCAGCGAGCGACTGCGGATGAGCGCGATGAGCTGCTTGCTGCTGTGCAGCAGCGCTGCATACCGATGTCCCACGAAAACTTGCCCGCCCGGGAGCTTGAAGCGCCAGTCAACGCGCACCGGCTTGGCCTCTTCGAGCGCGTTCGTCGGTTTGAAGACCCAGACCGGGTCGTCCCAATCGGCGTCGAGGAACCACGCACGCGCTTCGGGCGCCTGTGCGCGGGTTCGGCTCCTTGGGGTCGGACTGCCGAGAAGAAGGTTTGCCGCTGCGCGCATGGGGCCAGCTCATCGAAGATCGGGCAGCGGTGGCAGCTGTGCCACCAAGGGCAGGGCGGCCGCGAGTTCGCGGCTGGCAAAGCGAGGAAGGATGTCTTCTTCCAGGATGCGCAACTGCGGCGCGTAGAAGGCCTGCCAGCGCGCTGGATGCAGCAAGGCGGCGGCAGCCCTCATGTGGTCACGCGCCTGGAGCAGCCGAGCCAGCGTCGGCGGATCCGGCGTGATGATGGCGTTTGGACAGGTGAAGCAGCCCATGAAGTTCGTGCACAGTTCACCGGGGTGCGTTCCCGCCGCCGCACCGGCGAAGGGGTCCTTGCAGCCGAAGCCGAACATCGACACGACTTCGCCACCGGGCACCGGTGAGCGGTAGCCCCTGGGTTTGACGGGGCGACGCTGGGATGCGCTGGCTGCGGCGCGCTCGATGTGCCCGATGAAGGCCTGTTGGAGGGCGGCCATGCGAGAGCGGTGCTGCGCCTGGACCTCGGGCGTCTGGACGTAGCGCACGGTGGTGGACAAGTGCACATGGTTGGCGATCGCCTTGACGCGGCGCAGGTCGCCCGAGGCGCGGTAGAAGCTCGCGAGCACCCCGGGACGGATCGACACGAGAGAGAACCGCGGCAGGCCGTGCCGCTCGCAAAATGCCTTGACCAGGTGTTTGGCTGCGCCACAAGTGAGTGCCGTCACGCCGCGCAGGGCTTTGTAGAGGAACAGGCGATCACGCTCGGTCACGCGCGCCAGGGGTCGCAGCCGTTCGTTCCACGCGAGCAGTTCCTCAATGAGCGCTGGCGGTTCGAAGCAGTCGGCGCTGCTGAACGTGCGCCGCTGGATGCGGTGGGAGCGGGCCTTGAACCACACGAGCGCCTGGCGGTCATCGAGCAGTGGCAGGGACTGCAGGCAGTCGCGACCGAGTTCGGCGATCGGTTCGGGGTTGCCCGCTGCGTGAGCCATGATGGCCAGGTAGTACGGTAACAGCAGTTCGGCGCGCGGATAGAGGCACGGTTCGACCTGCCTCACGCCACCGAAGCGCTGGAGGGTCGTCCGCACGGTGCACTGCCCGGGTCGCGACAGGTCGCGCGCGCTGGGCACGATGCCATCGCATTGCCGATCGATGTGTTCGAGCAGCCAGCCGAGGGTTCCCGGCTGGCCGGCGTCGGCGATGCGTTGCGCCGCAGCGGCCTCACGGCCAGCACGGATGCGAACAATGTCTGCTTCGCAGGCCTTCAGCAACGCCCACAGTTCGCCCGCAGGCATCTTGTCGTGGGGTCGGGCATCGCGGTTGCGCCAGGGGAACGGGTTGAATGGGTACTCGATGCTCGCAACACGCCCGGGGCGGCAACGCTCGATCCACTGCAGCAGTTTGCGCAGGGTCGTGAACGCGCTCGCCCGACTCGACTTGGTCCACGGCTGGCCATCTCGCCGGCACTGGGTGTTCAACCACTCGACGTAGCGCAGGAGCGTGCCACCATGAACGTCGGCCAGGCACCTGATGGCGCCGGATTCTCGCACGAAGCGCTCGAAGACCAGGATGTGGAACCAGCGCACGGGGATACAGCGCTCGGCCATCGCGCCAAAGTGGCACCAGAAGGCCTCGGCCAGAGCACCCTGGACGTCCGCGGGCAGGCCGAGCGAGCCGAAGTCGATGACGGTGCGTCGCACCTGGCGAGGCGCCTCGAACCGAGCGGGCGCTGCGCCGCCCTCAACGAGATCGGCGCTGTGCGTGAACCCGCGAGGCATTGGGCGGCGGCGAGTGCCCACGGTCACGGCACCTCCGACAACAGCGTGTCCAGCACTTCTCTGAGCGTGCCGGCCTCCACGGCAATGGCGCGCAGGTAGCGATCGGTGGTCTCGATGCGCTCGTGTCCCATGAGCACCTTGACGACCATCAGCGGGTTGATCGCGGCGCCCGCGCTGGCGAGCTGCTCCAGGCGAGCCAGCAGCATGCACGCGAAGGTCGCCCGCAGCAGGTGCGTGGTCGCCTTGAATCCGCAGGCCTGGCCGGTTCGGCTGATGACGCGCTGATAGGCGTTCTTGCCAACGTGCGCACCGCGCGCGTTGACGAACAAGGCGGCGGGATCGGCAACGCGTCCTCGGCGGTGGGCGGCACGCTGCAACCAGGCCCGCCGGTGCCCGGAGCGATACGCTGCCGTCTCGTCGAGCAGGCTCGCCGGGGCGACCACGTAGCCGGGCTTGCGGCCCTTGCGGATCACTTCGATGGTGTGATGCGACACCGTCCGTACTGAAGGCTTGCTGACGTCCTGGACGCACAGGCGCAGCAATTCGCTCACGCGCAGCCCCGTATAGAGCTGCCAGCGCGCCATCAGGTCGTACGGCGGTGGCAACGTGGCCAGTAGTTCCCGCGCCTGCTCCGACACGAGCGGACGCGGCAACGGCTCGAACTGGCGCAGCACGAACAGACTGTGATCGGTTGGCCGGCTCGCATCGGCGCTGCAGGGGCGCAGCTGCCTTGCTACGCGGAAGTTGTGCTCCGTGCCGGCCAAGGGGGACGCCACCAACCAATGCGTGCGCACCGCCCAGTCGTAAAACCGCAGCACGCCGCGCACACGGTGGTTGATGGTGGCGATGCGATACGGTCTGCCGGTGTGCGCGCTCGGCTGCGTGAGCATCCGGTTGCGATAGGCCACCAGGTCCACGGCGTCAGCGCCATCCCACCGAACACCGTTCTGCTCCAGGGTCTCGAACCAGTCGTAGAGCACCTCGGCATAGGTCCTGAGCGTATCGATCGTGTGGGCGCGCTGCACGAAGTGTTCGTGCAGGAAAGCGACCGCCGGCTCGATCAGCTGCCACTGCGCCGTGAACAGGAGCGGGAAGCCCGTCGGCCTTGGTTCGCGCAGCGCAACGGCAGGCGCTCGCGCCGCTGCCGGCGCCAACCGATCGATCACCTCGGACGGATCCGGCAGTGCCGACTTGCGAACGACCTGGACCACGCCGACCTACCTTGCGGTCAGCCGCTTGACCGCATCGACAAACGACAGACCGAGCACATGCATCGCCAGATCGATGGCGCCGCCTCCGCCAGCGCAAGCTCGCGTGTCGTACCACTTGACGCCCGTGGTCAGTATCTCGAAATCGCCGAGCGCGGTGCTCGCGTGCCAACGGCAGCTGTGACGGTCCTTGACGGGCAGGTAGGTTGGATCAAGCTTGACGTGATCAGCCAGCAAAGCCAAGGCATCGCTGGCTGGCATCTGGCGAAGCCGTGCCAACGTTGGAGCACTGAACGATCTGCGAGCCAGCATCACCGCGAACCCCCATGGAGTTGCCGCAAAACGCGGGGCGCGCCGGGCTACTCGCCTCTGAAAGAGGCTTGGGCTGCTCGGGCATGCGCCAGTCTATGCAGCTCTCCTGAGAAAGCCAATCGTGTTGACACACGCGAATGCAACCTAACACCCCAGCGGCGAGGCCCGCCCTTCGCGCGCCGACGAGGCGCTCACGCAGTCGCTCAAGGCCGCGCTGGCGCTGGTGGACGTGCGCGTGCTGGACCATTTCATCGTGACGCGGGACAACGCAGCCTCCATGGCAGAGCTCGGTCTGATCTGAAGGTCTTGGCGCCTGCGAGAGAATCGCGCCACCATGAAACTGCGCTCGTTCGCCGAACTCAAGACGCTGCAGAAGTTGATCGCCCAGCGGACGGCCGCCGAGGTGGCAGCGCGCGAGGCCGAGCGCCAGCGCCTGCAGCGGGTGGACCGGGAGAAGCGCCTGTTTGAGCTGGCGGTAGGCCCGGTGAAGCCGCTGGTCACTCCGCGGCGTGTGCACCACCCTCAGCGGCATGTGGACCCGTTGCCGCGCCAACGCCTGCTGGACGAAGCGTCCGTGATGCGCGAGGCACTGTCCGACGACTTCGATGTCGAAACCCTGCTGCACACCGACGACCAGCTGAGCTTCCGCCGCCCCGGCCTGGGGCCCGACGTGGTGCGCAAGCTGCGTGAAGGCCGCTGGAGCATCCAGCGCCAGATCGACCTGCACGGCCTGCGCGTCGACCAGGCCCGCGAGGCGCTCGGCCGGTTCGTTCGCGATGCGCACCAGCACGGGCTGCGCTGCGTGCGCGTCGTGCACGGCAAGGGTCTGGGCTCGCCCGGCCGCGTGCCCGTGCTCAAGGGTCGGGTGCAGCGCTGGCTGGTGCAGAAGAACGAGGTGCTGGCCTTCGTGCAGGCGCGCCCGGCGGATGGGGGTGCCGGGGCCATGGTGGTGCTGCTGCGCCCGGCCTGAAGGTTTTCAGCGCGGGATCAGCCGCATCTCGCCTTGCAGGATCTGGATGTCGAAGCGCTTGAGAAAACTCTGACCGAGCAGCGCCTGCCCACCGTCTTCCCCCACCAGTCCCACGGCCACCGTGGTGGCGGCCAGCCCGAGATGGGCCGCCTGCACCGGCACGTTGCGCAACAGCCGGCCCGGCAGCAGGCCGTTCGCGGTCTGGAACGTGACGCTCTGCCCGCCGTCCAGCCCCGCGCTGCGGGCAAAGGCTTCACTCACCGTGACCGAACTCGCCCCGGTGTCGATCAGGAACTCGACCGGCTGGCCGTTGACGCGGCCGGCCACGCGGAAATGGCCGTCCGGCCCGCGCGGGATCACCAGCTCGCCGTTGCCACCCTCGTGGGCCACATAACTGGCCTGCTGACGGCGCTCCAGCTGGTCAAAGCCCAGGTAGAACGCGCCCATGAGCGCGAGCCAGAACAGCGTGATGCCCAGTGCGCCGCGGCGCGTGGTCCGTGCCACGCTGGTGTCAGGGTCGCTCATTGCGTTCTGCTTTCAGGCGCCGCCGGCCCGGTTGCGCATCCAGTCGGCGGTCTTGAAGAAACTCTCGCGCAGGCGCACACGCAGGTCTTCAGGCACACCGGTCTCGCCCATGGCCTGGTCCATGCAGGCCAGCCACTGGTCGCGTTCCTGGACGCGGATGGCAAACGGCATGTGCCGCTGGCGCAGGCGCGGGTGGCCGAAGCGGTCTTCGTAGTGCGAGGGGCCACCGAGCCAGCCACAGAGAAACCAGAACAGCTTC
>JAHIQV010000072.1 GCA_018903185.1 Gammaproteobacteria bacterium
GCCCTGGGTGTAGTTGCTGTAGGTCTGCCACTGGTACTGATCGCCGATGAGGATGCCGGTGCCGTGGTAGCCGTAGGCGCTGTAACGCACCTGGCCACCGGTGCGCTCGGCGCGCTCGCGGATGGCGGCGCTGGCTTCGATGAGGTGGCCCAAGGTGTTGGCCGAGACTTCGTCGAAGTTCTGCAGGATGAGCTTGCCCAGGTCGCTGTCGAGCAGCACCTGCGAAGACTGGTGGCGCTCGCCGCGGCCCTTGTAGACGCGGTTGGCGATGGCCAGGAAGACCTTGGCCTTGGGGATGCCGCCGGCCATGGTGTGGGCGAAGAAGACGTTGCGGCCGTCGGGGATCATGCCGTCGAGCGTGGCCATGACCTGAGCCAGCGAGGTCTTGAAGCGCTCGACGCCGATCTCGCGGCATTGGGCGATGTGGTCCCAGTCGAGCTTGTCTTCGGTCCAGGACTTGAGGGTGAGCTTGCCCAGCATTTCGGTGGGCGTGGGCGTGCCGGCGGGCGCGTCCATGTCAAACCCGGCCATCAGGGGCACGTTGATGATCTTGCCGCCCAGGTTGTCTTCGGCGGCGGCGAGCTCTTCGTCGTTGAGCGGGCGCAGCGTGCCGTCGGCCTCGCGGCGGCCCACGGTGATGCCGATGATGCTCATGCCCGCCTTACGGGCTTCGTTGACGAGGCCGTTGGCGTAGCCGCGGCCGAAAAGCTCACCGAACAGCACGAACACGTCGCCGGCGCGAAAGATGTTTTTCTGGGGGAGTTGATTCAGGGCGATAGGACCGTTCATGTCGATTCTGTGGGTGTGTGAAGGGGGAACACCACGGCTGGGGCCGGGTCGGTCAGGACAGTCGGGAGCGGCTAAAGCCTCCCCCATAAAGAGGACCGTTCAAGGGGCGTACTCTACCGGAGAGCGGGCGCCGCCGTTTCCGGCCGGTTACCGGCCCATCGGCAGCGGGCGCTCAGGCGCTGAGCACCCGTTCCAGCTCGCGCCGCATCACGCCGCGGTCCACATCCACCCCGGTCCAGAGCCGGATCGCAATCGCGCCCTGGTTCACCAGCATGCCCAGGCCGTCGAGCACGGTGCAGCCCGCCGCCTCGGCGGTTCGGATCAGGTGGGTGCGGGGCGGGTTGGGGATGGCGTCGGCCACCACCATGCCGGGGCGCAGCGTGGACCAGTCCACGTCGAGCTGGTCGTCCACCGCCGGGTACAGGCCGATGGCCGTGGCGTTGACCACGATGCCGGTACCCGGCGGGATGGGCATGGCCGGGCTCCAGTGGGTGTATTCGGCGGAGGCGCCTGTTTTGGAGGCGATGAGATCGGCCAGTTCCTGCCCGCGTGGACGCGAGCGGTTGACCACGGTGATGTGCGCAGCGCCGGCCAGCGCCAGCTCCACGGCCACGGCGCGCGCCGCACCGCCGGCGCCGAACAGCGTCACGCGCTGGCCTTCGAGCTCACACACCGGGC
Organism: Gammaproteobacteria bacterium; assembly: GCA_018903185.1. GTDB lineage: Bacteria > Pseudomonadota > Gammaproteobacteria > Burkholderiales > Burkholderiaceae_C > Hydrogenophaga. The sequence goes on from JAHIQV010000072.1 coordinate 1,468, forward strand.
GCAGCGCCTCCACGAAACCCTGGCCATCGGTGTTCTCGCCGATCCACAGGCCGTCACGCATCACCACGGTGTTGACCGCGCCGATGATCTCGGCCGATGGCGCCAGCCCGTCCAGGTGCTCGATCACCGTCAGCTTGTGCGGCAGCGAGCAGTTGAACCCGGCCCAGCCCATGGCGCGCGCACCGCGCACGGCCGCGGCCAGGTGCTCGGGTGCCACCTCGCAGTTGACGTAACGCCATTCGAGGCCGTGGTGCCGGTAGGCGGCTTCGATCATGGCCACGGTCGGGTTCTCGGCGGCGGGCTGGGCAAAGGAGCCGGTGAGCGCGTGCAGGAAGTTCATGGCGGTTCCTCGGGTGGGCGAAAAGGCGCCCCATCACAACAAAAAAGCCGGCCTTGGGCAAGGCCGGCTTTCCCGGGGTGGTGGGCGAGGGCTTATTTGCCGGCGCGCGCCTGGGCCACAGCGCCCTGCACCTCTTTCCACAGGCCTTCGCCCACGTTGGCCGAAATGCTGGCGTTGATGGCACCCAGCTTGTCGCGCATGCGGCCGGCTTCGGCTGGCGAGAGCTCGTTGACCTGCATGCCCTTGCCGCGCAGGTCGGCCAGGGCCTTGTCGGCTTCGGCGCGCGTGTCCTGGCGTTCGAAATCTCGGCTCTTCTTGGCGGCGTCGAGCAGGACCTTCTGTTCGTCTTTGCTCAGGCCGTCCCACCACTTCTTGCTCACCAGCACGATCCACGGGCTGTAGACGTGGTTGGTCACGGTCAGGTACTTCTGCACCTCGTAGAACTTGCTCGACAGGATGGTGTTGTAGGGGTTCTCCTGACCGTCGACCGTCTTGGTCTCCAGCGCGGTGAACAGCTCCGAGAACGGCAACGGCACGGCGTTGGCGCCGAGGGTCTTGAAGCTGTCGATGAACACGGTGTTCTGCATCACGCGCAGCTTGATGCCGTCCATGTCTTCGAGCTTGGTGACGGCGCGCTTGTTGTTGGTGAGGTTGCGGAAACCGTTTTCCCAGTACACCAGGCCGACCAGGCCTTTTTCCTGCAGCTTGTCCATCACCTTCTGGCCGACCGGGCCGTCGAGCACGGCATCGGCCTCTTTGGCGTTGTTGAACAGGAAGGGGGTGTCCCAGATCGCCATCTCCTTGGTGATGCCGACCAGCGTGGCGGTGGAGCCAACCATCATTTCCTGCGCGCCGCCGATCAGGGCCTGCTGCATCTGCACGTCCGAGCCCAGCGCGGCGGCGCCGATGGCGCGCACCTTCATCTTGTTGCCCGAGGCCTTGGCCACTTCGTCGGTGAACACCTTGGCGGCGCGGCCCTGGTTGGACACTTCGTTGAGGCCGTAGCCGAAGCGGATCAGGCGCGGCTTGATGTCTTGCGCCTGCGCGATGCCGGCACCGAGCGTGGCCAGCGTGAGGGCAGCCGTGAGCGCGAGTTGTCTGAATTTCATGGGGGATCTCCTTCTGGGTGGATGGGCACAAGGCCTCGGGGGTGAACGGAAAACAAACGGGAACGGGCCCGGCTCAGAACATCAGCTTGAGCGGGCCCAGCACGATGGACGGGAAGATGATCAGCAGCGCCAGCATGGCGAAATACACCGCCAGGAACGGCATCACGCCCTTGATCACGGGCTCCATGCGCAGCCGGCCCACGCCGGCCACCACGTTGAGCACCGTGCCCACCGGCGGCGTGAGCAGGCCCAGGCAGCCAACGAAGATGAAGACGAAGCCGAAATAGACCGGGTCGATGCCGGCCTTGGCGGCCAGCGGCGCCAGCACCGGCGCCAGGATCAGGATGGTGGGCGTGAGGTCCATCACCATGCCCACGGCCAGCAGGAACAGGCAGACCACGGCCATGAACAGCATGGGGCTCTGCAGCAGCGGGCCCATGCTTTCGGCGAGCTGGCTGGGCAGGTCGGCCAGGGTGATCATGTAGGACGCTGCCGTGGCCGCGCCGCAGAGAAACATCACCACGCCGGTGGTGCGCGCGGCGTCCACCATCACGCGGTACAGGCGCTGCAGGTTCAGCTCGCGGTAGATGAAGGTGGCCACCAGCAGGGCGTACACCGCGGCGACGACGGCCGCCTCGGTGGGCGTGAACAGGCCGAAGCGCAGGCCGCCGATGATGATCACCGGCATCATCAGCGCCCAGGCGCTCTCGCCCAGCACGCCGCGGCGCTCGGCCCAGCTGCTCTTCTGGGCCACCGGCAGCTGCTTCTTGCGCGCAATGCCGCGCCACACCATCACCAGCGCCACGGCCATCAGGATGCCGGGCACGATGCCGGCCAGGAACAGCTTGCTGATCGAGGTGTTGGTCGTCACGCCGTAGATCACCATCGGCATCGACGGCGGCACGATGGGCGCGATGATGCCGCCCGAGGCGATCAGGCCGGCGCTCGACCCGTCGGGGTAGTTCTGCTTGCGCATCATCGGCAGCAGCAGCGTGGCCAGGGCGGCGGTGTCGGCGATCGCCGAGCCGCTCATGGACGCCAGCATCAGCGACGCTGCAATGGCCACGTAGCCCAGGCCGCCGGGGATGTGACCCACCAGCGAGCGCGCCAGGTCGATGATGCGGCGGCTCAGGCCTCCGGCGTTCATCAGCTCACCCGCCAGGATGAAGAAAGGCACGGCCAGCAGCGGGAAGCTGTCAAACCCGGCCTGCACGTTCTGCGCCAGCAGCTGCGCGTCGAAGAAGTCCAGGTGCACCATGAGCGCCAGCGCGGTCAGCATAAGCGCGAAGGCAATGGGCACACCCACCGTCATGGTGGCGAAGAGCACCAGCAGGAAGATGGCGACGGTCATGCCTGCGCCCCTTCGTCGGTGTGCCCGGCGTCTGGCGGCGTGTGGCCACGCAGCTCGTTCCAGCTCTGCAGCAACAGCAGCACCGCCATGCAGGCGCCCATGACCAGCGTGCCCGCCGCCGCCACGGCCAGCGGGTAGTTCATCACCGGGCTGCGGCTGTCCATGCCCACCAGCACCTGCGCCCAGGAGCCGGTGATCAGGTAATACAGCGCGATGGCGATCAGCGCCCGCGTGAGCCAGCGGAACACCAGCGCCTTGACGCCGGTCAGGCGCGCGGTCACGAGGTCGAAGCCCAGGTGTTTGCCTTCACCGAACGCGAGCGTGGCCGACAGGCACACCAGCCACACGAACAGCAGGCGCGAGAGTTCTTCCGACACCACCCAGCCGGTGCCCCAGAAGTAACGCAGCAGCACGTTGCCGAACACGGCGACCACCATGCCGAACAGGCACAGGGCCATCAGGCCTTCGACCAGGTGTTTGAGCGCTTGTCCCATGGTTTTCATGATTCAGGCCTCCGCAGATGAAACGGGTGCCGTGCCGCGCACCCAGCGCACCACGTCGTTCGTCAGCGCGTCAAGCGCGCGGGTGGCATCGAGCCGCAACACGCCGGGCTCGGCGCTCGGGTCTTCGAGCGTGGCGAACTGGCTCGCCACCAGGCTCACCGGAAACAGGTGCGCCGAACGGGCCGCCACACGCTCGCGGGCCTGGGCCTGCGTCAGGTCGAGAAACACGAACCGCAGGCCCGGTGCTGCGGCGCGCAGGCGGTCGCGGTAACGCTGCTTGAGCGCCGAACAGGTCAGCACCACGCCTTGCGGATGGGCCTGCAGCTGGGCCGCCAGCGTGTCAAGCCAGGCGGCGCGGTCGTCGTCGCTCAGGGGCGTGCCGCTGCGCATCTTGCCCACGTTGGCCTCGGAGTGGAAATCGTCGCCTTCCAGCAGGGGGATCCCCAGCGCCAGGGCACAACGCTGGCCGAGGCTGGACTTGCCGCAACCGGCAACGCCCATCACGACCAGCGAGGCATTTTCAGGTGTTTCAGGCATATGGATAGCGCTATCCCAAACAAAACAAAAAAAGACCTTCGACTTCGAATCGGTACCCGTTTGAAAATGCCTTGTTGCAGCGCAAGGGCAGCGGGAGAATCAGGGTAAATTCGGGTGTCGACAGGCTATGGACAGCGCTATCCTAACGGCAACAAAACCCATGCAGATACAGGGAA
>JAHIQV010000073.1 GCA_018903185.1 Gammaproteobacteria bacterium
ACTGGCCTGGCGCCAGCTTGCCGGTCCGGCCCGGCTGGGGGTGGGCCGGGCGCGGCAACGCAGGCAGTTCCTGTTGCCAGGCGGGGTGGTCCACCAGCGCTCGCATCCGGGCCAGGACCTCGCGCAATGCTTCGTATTGCGGCAACTGCGGCGCGGCCTCGCGCACCAGTTCGGCCAGCCGCCCGGCTTGCAGGCCGTCGCGCAGCCGCGCAACCGAATCAAAGTCCGCGCGCACCGACGACTTGAAATGGTGGTCAATGTGCCGCGGGTCCAGCCGGCCCTGGTGCAGGTCGGTCAGGTAGCGCTGCAGGGTCGCGCTGAGGGTTTGTGCCAGCCGCTCCTGGGCAGCGTCATCCGGTGGCGGCCCTCGATGCGCCTCGCCCACCTGCCGGGCCAGCGTGTCGATCTCGTAGTCTTCGGCGATCAGTCCATGGCCGGGCGCTTCGGCCAGCAGGTCCAGAGCCTGCCAGGCCTGGGGTCCGGGCCGGCCCGATGCGAACCACAACGAAACCTCGGACGCCCAAGCGCCACCCGCGGCCAGGCCCAGCGCCAAAACCAGGCCGCGCAAGGCGCGATACACCGTGGGCATGCGGTCAAGCGCCCCGGCAGGCGTCGAGCGTCGGGCAGACACCGCTCAAGAGCATGAGCACGAGGTGCTGCCCTCCATCACTCGGAGACGGTGTGTCCGCCAAGGTTGGTGCAGACCCGGCGCAGGCGCTGCTCGGCCTCGTCGGCCACCGCTTTCACCCCGGCGCCACCGACCAGTCCCACCATGACCTGCGGGTCCAGGAAGCCCACCACGATCTCGTGGCTCGACACTTCGCGCACGATCACATTGCAGGGCAACAGCAGCCCGATGTCGGGCTCCGCCTGCAAGGCCTGGTGCGCCAGCGGCGGGTTGCAGGCGCCGAGGATGCGGTAGCGCGGCATGTCCACGCCGAGCTTGTCTTTCATGGCCGCCTGCACGTCGATGTCGCTCAGCACACCGAAGCCCTCTTCCTTGAGGGCCTGGATGGTGTGGGCGAGCGCTTCATCGAACGAGGTGCCCTGGATGGTGGTGGTGAATCCGTACATGGTGATGTCCTTGCGGTGGTGGGAGGGGCGGGGTGACAGTGTGGCGGTTCGCTGGGCGGCGACCGGTTCAGGGCGACCATTCGTGGTTGAGAGAGGTGACTGTGCCACGCCAGTAGATCTTGCGGCCTTCGGGCAGCAGCCAGGCCACTTCGCCGGACAGGGGCACGGTCATGCCATCCACGCGCTGGTGGTTGGCCCAGGTGCCCTCCCACGGAGCCACACTGACCTCATTGCCGACTATACGGCCGCGCGCTTCGGCGCGCATGGACGTCATCAGGCCCGATGCATCGAAGCGGAACAGCAGGGTGATCGAGAGCGCGCCATCCGTCAGCGTGGCCTTGGCGGAGTGCCCGTCCACCGCGGTCCAGCGCACACCCTGGCTGGGCAACAAAGCGGTGGGGTACCAGGCGGCTTCGGCGAAGAAGCGCATCAGCTCGCCGCGCGCCAGTTCGCCACCGCCCCGCAGGTCGGCCACGCTGAAGAGACCAAAAACGGCAGCGTGCAGCAGGCCTTCGCCGTCCGCATAGCTGTCGTGCACACGCACCGACACGCCGGGCGCCAGGGCGATGCGCGCGTCCCACAGAAAACCCGGGCGATGCACGATCACCCGCTGGCGCGAGGTGAACGGCTTCCACTGTTCTCCGGTGGGTGACAGGTTGAAGTGGCCGGTGTGCTCCAGCGTGGCCGCGGTGACGATGGACTGACCCGGCGTGAGCACGGTGCTGAAATAGCGCTGCACGGGCGCGGGCAGGCCTTCGATTTCGCGCGGGTCGTATCGCGCGGGTGCGGCGGGCAGGCGTTTCGCCTCCAGACGCGCCAGGATCGCCTGCGTCGCCCCGGTCCAGCGCATGCCGCCGACGGCGGTGAGGCCCACAAAGATCAGCGCGAGCGCCGCGACGATGAGGAACAGCCAGGTGAGCCAGGTCATGGGCGTGGAGGGTCTCGATGGCTTGGGTTGGCGGCGGAACACGATCAAGCAGCGTAACAAAACGCGGCAGC
>JAHIQV010000074.1 GCA_018903185.1 Gammaproteobacteria bacterium
GGCTCGAAGCCTTCGAGGCCGACCCCACGCGCCACGCCGTGCTCGACGTGGACTGGCATGTGTGCGGCGAATACCGCCACAAGCTCACCGAGCAGGACTACGGCTGGCTGGCCATGATGCACAAGATGGACCGCGGCGAAGTGATGTGGGTCGATGTGCTGCTCGACAAGGACGGCAACGCCGTGCTGCCGCCCGAGCTGGCCGAGGCCGTCACCGACCTGGCCGACCGCAAGATGGTGGCCGCCGCCCTCGCCGCGCTCGATGCAGGCCGCGCCACCCAGATCACCAACGCCGCCGACACCGACTGGATCGACTGCCAGCAGGCCCTGCACGCCGTGGGGCTGGAGGTGGAAAACCTGCTTCCCGACTGGCTGCAGGCGCGCTGGCATGTCAAACACCCGCGCGTCCGGCGCGCAAAATAGACACTTATGCCCGACTTCTTCCGTTTCCCCCACACCCCCCACATCGCCTGGCTGGCCACTGGCGAGCCGCGCGACGACAAAGTGCTCTCCCCCGCCGAGGCCGAAGACATCCTCAGCGGCCCCGTGGTGCTGGAAGAAAAGCTCGACGGCGCCAACCTGGGCTTTTCAGTCTCGCCCGACGGCGTGCTGCGCGCGCAAAACCGGGGCCAGTACCTGCCCCAGCCCTTCCACGGCCAGTTCGCCCGCCTGGGCCCCTGGCTGGCGGCGCACGAAGACAAGCTGTTCGATGCCCTGGGGCTGCACCTCGTCGCCTTTGGCGAATGGTGCGCCGCGCGCCATTCACTCGACTACGCCACCCTGCCCGACTGGTGGATGCTGTTCGACGTGTACGACCGCCAGGAGCAGCGCTTCTGGAGCACCGCGCGCCGCAACGCCTGGGCCGCAGAAATAGGCTTCAACACCGTGCCGCGCCTGTACGCGGGCGAAGTGACGCTGGACCAGCTGCGCGACTGGGTGCACGCCCACGACAGCCAGTTCCGCCAGGGCCACCTGGAGGGCATCGTGGTCCGCCGCGAGAACGCCGACTGGCTGGAGAGCCGCGCAAAACTCGTGCGGGCGGACTTCACGCAGACGATTGATGCGCACTGGCGCAGTCGGGCGCTGGAGTGGAATCGGGTGGTGTGAGGGTGCTGCTTGAGTTAAGGGTTGCAGGACACCTGCCTGCACAAGCAGACATGTCCCGCTGAAAAAAGCAACTTCGCCTTCAGTGCGCCTGGTCCCAGTTCGCCCCCACCCCCACCTCTGCCAGCAGCGGCACCTTGAGCGCTGCCACGCCGGCCATCAGGCGCGGAATTTCGGTCTTGAGCCAGTCGACTTCGCCCTCGGGCACTTCGAACACCAGTTCGTCGTGCACCTGCATGATCATCTTGGTGCCGCGCTGCTGTTCGTCCAGCGCCTTCTGCACCGCCACCATGCTGAGCTTGATGAGGTCGGCCGCCGTGCCCTGCATGGGGGCGTTGATGGCGGCGCGTTCGGCGCCGCTGCGGCGCGGGCCGTTGGGGCTGTTGATTTCGGGCAGGTAGAGGCGCCGACCGAACACGGTTTCCACGTAGCCCTGTGCCTTGGCCTGGGCGCGGGTGTCGTCCATGTACTGCTTGACGCCGGCGAAGCGCTCGAAATAGCGCGTGATGTAGTTCTTGGCGGCGGTGTTGTCGATGGCGAGCGCCTTGGCCAGGCCGAAGGCGCTCATGCCGTAGATGAGGCCGAAGTTGATGACCTTGGCGTAGCGGCGCTGCTCGCTGCTGACTTGTGCGGGCTCCAGGCCAAACACTTCGGCGGCGGTGGCACGGTGCACGTCCACGCCTTCGTGGAAGGCCTTGAGCAAGGCCGCGTCGCCACTGAGGTGGGCCATGATGCGCAGCTCGATCTGCGAGTAGTCGGCGCTGGCGATCACGCTGCCGGCGGGCGCCACGAAGGCTTCGCGCACCTTGCGGCCTTCGGCGGTGCGAATGGGGATGTTCTGCAGGTTGGGGTCGTTGCTGGACAAGCGCCCGGTCACGGCCACGGCCTGCGCGTAGTGCGTGTGCACGCGGCCGGTGCGCGGATGGGCCAGCTGGGCGAGCTTGTCGGTGTAGGTGCCCTTGAGCTTGGAGAGGCCCCGGTGTTCCAGGATCTTGGCGGGCAGCGGGTAGTCTTCGGCGAGCTTTTCCAGCACCTCTTCGTCGGTGCTGCGCGCGCCGGTGGCGGTTTTCTTGATGACGGGCAGGCCCAGTTTGTCGAAGAAGATTTCGCCGAGCTGTTTGGGGCTGGCCAGGTTGAAGGGCTGGCCGGCAATTTCATACGCCTCCTGCTCCAGCGCGAAGATGCGCTGGCCGAGTTCGTGGCTCTGTCTGGCGAGCGTGGGCGCGTCGATCAGCACGCCGTTGCGCTCGATGCGGTAGAGCGCTTCGCTGCTGGCGATCTCCAGCTCGTAAATGAAGCTCAGCTTGGCGTCGGCTTCGAGCTGGGGCCAGAGCGCGCGGTGCACGTCCAGCGTCTGGTCGCTGTCTTCACATGAGTACTCGGCCGCCTTGGCCACGTCGACCTGGGCAAACGGGATCTGGTGCGCGCCTTTGCCGCACAGGTCTTCGTAGTTGATGCCGCTGCGCCCCAGGTGGCGCTCGGCCAGGCTGGACAGGCCGTGCGGCTTGTGCACCTCGAGCACGTAGCTCTGCAGCATGGTGTCGTGCACATAGCCCTGCACCTCGATGCCGTGGTTGGCGAACACATGGCGGTCGTACTTGATGTGCTGGCCGAGCTTGTGTTTCGCCGGGTTCTCCAGCCAGGGCTTGAGCTTCGCCAGCACCTCGTCCAGCGGCAACTGCTCGGGCGCGTCGGGGCCCGCGTGCATCAGCGGGATGTAGGCAGCTTCGCCGGGTGTCACGCTGAAGCTGATGCCGACGATCTGGGCCACCATTTCGTCGAGCGAGGTGGTTTCGGTGTCCACGGCCACGAGGTCGGCGGCTTCGACCCTGGCGAGCCAGGTGCTGAAGAGCTCCCAGGTGAGGATGGTGTCGTAGTGGAGGTTGCTGGCGCTGGGGGCTGCTGGGGTTTGATCGGCCTCAGTGGCGGGTTCGCTGAAGAGGTCGTTGGTGGGAGGGGAGCCCTTCACCCCTGCCCTCTCCACTGAGGGGCGAGGGAGAGAAGCCACTGCGCCGCCCAGCGACTGCGCCAAACCCTTGAAGCCGTAGGTTTCGTAGAACGCCTTGAGCGGTTCGGTCTGCGGCTGGCCGATGCGGATGGCTTCGAGTGCCGGCAGGTCGGGCACCCAGCCGTTCAGGTCGCAGTCGGTCCTGATGGTCAGCAGCTGGCGGCCGGTGGGCAGCCAGTCGAGCGCCTTGCGCAGGTTTTCGCCGGCCACGCCCTTGATCTTGCCGGCGTTGGCCACCACGCCTTCGAGCGAACCGTATTCCTGCAGCCACTTGGCGGCGGTCTTGGGACCCACCTTTTCCACCCCGGGCACGTTGTCCACCTGGTCGCCCACCAATATCTGGTAGTCCACCATCAGGTGCGCGGGCACACCGAACTCGGCTTGCACGCCGGCGAGGTCGCGGCGTCTGCCGTTCATGGTGTCGATGATGGTGATGTGTTGATTCACCAGTTGGGCCAGGTCTTTGTCGCCGCTGGAGACGATGACCTCGAAGCCCTGTTTCGCGGCGGTCACGGCGAGCGTGCCGATCACGTCGTCGGCCTCGACGCCGGGTACGTCGAGCACCGGCCAGCCCATCAGGCGCACCACCTCGTGGATCGGTGGAATCTGCGCCCGCAGGTCGTCGGGCATGGGGCTGCGCTGGGCCTTGTATTCGGGGTAGATGGCATCGCGGAAGGTCGGGCCCTTGGCATCAAACACACAGGCACCGTACACAAAAGGAAAATCTTTGTGCAACTTCTGCATCATGTTGATCATGCCGCGGATGGCCCCGGTGGCCGGGCTCGTCGGGTCGCCGGGCACGGCCCGCAGGTCGGGCATGGCGTGGTACGCGCGGTAGAGGTAGCTGGAACCATCGACCAGCAACAGGGTGGGGGTGGGCGTTTTTTCGTCGGACATGGGGCGATTGTGGGGGAATCTCCACGCCCTGAGCCGCCCCCGGCGCTCACCAGACGGGCAGCGCCTGCCTACAATGGGGCATGCGCCATACCACCACCCCCCTCTCCCGCCTGTCACGCCTGTCCGTGCCGGCTCTGGCCCTGACCCTTGCCCTGCCCGTGCTGGCCCAGGCCCCTGCGCCGGCCGCGGAAGCCACGGCGGTCGTGCCTGCAGAGTCCGGCCCCCCTGCGAGCAGTGAGCGCATCGAGCGCATCACCCACGAAGACGGGCTCTCGCGCATCGACGAGCTGCGCGTGGGCGGGCAGACCCGCAGCATCGCCGTGCAGCCCAAGAACGGTGCGCCCGGCTACGAGATCACGCCGGTGCCGGGTGGCGCGGACCTCACCGATGCCCAGAACAAGGGCTCCACAGGCAAGAGCCGCTGGCGCATCCTCAACTTCTGATCGTCCGCATTTTTCATGGCTGTTTACACCGAAGTCCCGTTTGACGAAGCAGCAGCGCTGCTGCGCACGCTGAACCTGGGCGAACTCACCGAGCTGCGGGGCATCCACGGCGGCATCGAAAACACCAACTATTTCGCCACCACCGAACGCGGGGGCCTCCACGAGACCCACGTGCTCACGGTGTTTGAGCGCCTGGGTTTCGAACAACTGCCGTATTACCTGCACCTGATGAAGCACCTGGCGGGCAAGGGCATCCCCGTGCCCGAACCGGCCGCCGACGCCCGGGGTGAGATCCTGCACACGCTGCAGGGCAAACCGGCCGCTGTGGTGGACAAGCTGCGCGGCAAAAGCGAGCTGGCACCCGAGGAATCGCATTGCCGGGCGGTGGGCGACATGCTGGCGCGCCTGCACCTGGCCGGGCGCGATTTCGGCATGAGCCAGCCCAACCTGCGTGGCCTGCCCTGGTGGAACGAGACGGTGCCGGTGGTGCTGCCGCACCTGAGCGAGAGCCAGCGCACGCTCATTCGCACCGAACTGGCCTACCAGAACCACGTGGCGGCCCTGCCGGCCTACTCCGCCCTGCCCCGCGGCCCGGTGCATGCCGACCTGTTCCGTGACAACGTGATGTTTGAAGATGGTGAACTCACCGGCTTCTTCGACTTCTATTTCGCCGGCAACGACAGCTTCCTGTTCGATCTGGCGGTCTGCCTCAACGACTGGTGCATCCGCCACACGGCGGACGACCACGACGGCCAGCACAACGCCGCCCTGGCGCAGGCCATGGTGTCGGCCTACCAGGCGGTGCGCCCCCTGAACGCGGCCGAGCGCGGTCTGCTGCCGGCCATGCTGCGCGCGGGTGCGCTGCGTTTCTGGCTCTCGCGCCTGTGGGACTGGCACCTGCCGCGCGACGCCAGCATGCTCAAGCCCCACGACCCCACCCATTTCGAGCGCGTGCTGCGCGAGCGGGTGGGCCTGGCGCCCGGCCTGCTGGCCTCGCTGCTGGAAGAACACAGCCTGACCGCCTGAGCCCGACCCAACCCACGCATGAAACTCCGCATTGTTCCCGCAGGCACCGGCCTGCAATGGGTGAAACTGGGCGTCAAAACCTTTTTTCGCCAGCCCCTGGCCCTCTCGGGCCTGTTCTTCATGTTCATGGCCACGGTGTCCGTGCTCTCGATCATCCCGCTGATCGGGACGGCCATCTCGGCCGTGCTCACGCCCGCGGCCAACCTGGGTCTGATGGCGGCTAGCCGCGAAGCCGCGGCCGGCCGCTTCCCCATGCCATCTACGCTGGTCAGCGCGTTTCGCGGAAGCCGCGAACAGACGCGCGCCATGCTGATGCTGGGAGCGATGTACGCCGGCTGCCTGTTGCTGGTGCTGGCCACGGCCGCGCTGCTCGGCCCCTCGGCGCCGGCGGGCGAGGTCGAAACCAGCGTCACACCCGAGATGATGCAGAGCCTGCTGGGCAGCCCGGGCCTGTGGTTGGCCCTGCTGGTGTACATCCCCGTTCTCATGATGTTCTGGCACGCGCCCGCGCTGGTGCACTGGCACGGTGTGAGCCCGGTCAAGAGCCTGTTTTTCAGCGCCCTGGCCTGCTGGCAGAACAAGGGCGCCCTGTTCATCTTCGGGTTGGGCTGGATGGGCGTGTTCCTGTTGTCAGGGCTGGTGATCAGCCTGCTGGGCTCGGCGCTCGGCGGCGTCCAGGCGCTCAACATCATCCTGTACCCGGCCGTGCTGTTCGTGGCGTCGATGTTCTACGCCTCGGTCTATTTCAGCTTCCGCGACAGCTTTGACACCGGCCCAGCGCCCGACGAAATGCCTTCACCCACCGGAGACCCGACATGACTCAGCACACCCTGCTTGGCCGCCATGAAGACGAAGTCCTTTGGTTCCAGCGCCGCGAGGCCGTGGCCGCGGCGGGCGCCTGGCTGGCCTTCGGGGGAATGGGTGCCGCGCAAGCCCAGCAGCGCAGCAATGTGGTCGAGATGCTGGGCGATGTGCTGCTCAATGGCCGGCGCATGTCGCCGCAGCACACGGTGCAGTCCGGGGATCAGATCCAGACCGGCCCGGGTTCGCGGCTGCTGTTCGTGATCGGCAATGCGGCCTTTCATGTGCGGCAAAACTCGCGCCTGGAGGTCGGGCGCGGCTCTACGCTCAACACCGTGAGTCTGCTGCGCCTGCTCACTGGCGCGGTGGTCAGCGCGTTCGGGCGTTCGGCCAGCCGAACCATCGTCACCCCCACCCTCACCGCCGGCATCCGCGGCACCGGCGTCTACGCCGAAGTCATGCCCGACCAGCGCAGCTATTTCTGCAACTGCTATGGCACGGTCCAGATGAACGCCCGCGGCGACCGCGCGCTGTCCGTGTCGAGCTACCACCAGTCGTTCTGGGGTGAGGTTGCGCCGAAAAACGGCCGGCTGCTCACGCCCGCTGATGCCATCAACCACACCGATGAAGAGCTCGAATTCCTGGCCCGCCTGATCAACCAGCGCACCGCCTGGCAGATCGCCGGCAGGACAGGCGTGAAAGACGGCAGGGGTTACATGGAAAACCAGCCGGGGCAGATGCACCCGGCCATGAATCTGCTACCACGCTGATAGCAGGGCAGCCCGCGTGCGCGGGGCGAACTGCCACACCACTGTCACGCGGGTTTCACACAAACGGGAGATGCTTGGCCCCGTTTGTTCAACCCACGAGGCCACCAATTGAAATCTGACATCTCCCACCCCGGTAACTTCAACAACGAAGACTCCAACCACACGGCCAACCCCCACATTGATCAGGTGCTCGATGCCCGCCTGAGCCGCCGCGGCCTGCTGCGTGGCGCGGCGGGTGCCGCAGGTGCCGGCGTTCTGGGCACCACGGCCCTGAGCGGCTGCGCCACCTCCGGCGCGTCCGGCACCACCGGCGCAGCCCTCACCAGCCTGGGCTTCAAGCCCGTGGCCAAGAGCCTGGCCGACAAGGTGGTCGTGCCCGAGGGCTACAGCGCCCAGATCATCTACGCACTGGGCGACCCGCTGGCTGCCGGTGTGCCAGCCTTCAAGAACGATGGCAGCGACACCGCTTTCGAGCAGCGCGCCGGCGACCACCACGACGGCATGGAGTGGTTCGGGCTGGACGCCTCGGGCAAGCCATCCAACAGCTTCAACAGCCGCGGCATCCTGGCCGTGAACCACGAAGCCACCACCGACGAGAAGCTCAGCTCCTTCTTCATCCACACCAACGGCGGCGCGTCCACCCTGCCCCGCCCGGCGTCTGAAGTGGACAAGGAACTCGCGATCCACGGCCTGTCCTTCGTGGAAGTCCAGTCCAGCGGCAAGCAGTGGGCCTACAAGACCAGCTCGCCGTTCAACCGCCGTGTCACCACCATGACCACGGCCGCCATCCACGGCCCGGCACGCGGCAGTGAACACCTGGTGACGAAGTTCAGCACCGACGCCACGCAGTGCCGCGGCACGCTGAACAACTGCGGCACCGGCAAGACCCCCTGGGGCACCTTTGTCTCGGGCGAAGAAAACTGGTACGGCTATTTCTCGCGCGACGCCAAGGACGACGATCGCCGCAAGAAGGACAAGCAGGTCCAGGCCCTCAACCGCTACGGCCGCAAGGCCGGCGCCGCCAGCCGCCACGGCTGGGAAAGCGCCGGCCCGCAAGACCAGTACGTGCGCTGGAACAACGGCGCACTGGCCGCCAGCGCGAAGGACGACTACCGCAACGAAATGAACACCTTCGGCTATGTGGTCGAGATGGACGCCTACGACACCCAGGCGCCGATGCGCAAGCGCACCGGTCTGGGCCGCTTCGCGCACGAGAGCGTGGCCTTCGCCAAACCGGTGGCCGGCCAGCCCGTCGTGGCCTACATGGGCGACGACGCACGCGGCGAGTACATCTACAAGTTCGTGTCCGACGCCAAGTGGGACCCGAAGGACGCGCAGCCGGCCAACCGCCTGGCCGCCGGTGACAAATACCTCGACAAGGGCACGCTGTTTGCCGCCCGCTTCAAGGACAACGGCAGCGGTGAATGGCTGGAACTGTCGATGAACAACCCCGTCATCGCGGGCAGCTCGTACTTCGAGTTCAAGTCCAACGCCGACGTCGCCATCTTCACGCGTCTGGCGGCCGACGCCGTGGGCGCGACCAAGATGGACCGCCCGGAATGGGGCGGTGTGAACCCGAAGACCGGCGAGGTCTACATCACGCTGACCAACAACAGCAACCGCACGGAAGCCAACACGGACGCCGTGAACCCGCGCATGTACACCGACATGAAGGGCAGCAAGGCGCAGAAGGGCAACGTGCACGGCCACATCGTTCGCATGGCCGACGCCTCGCCCGCCGGCAGCGCGTTCAAGTGGGACGTCTACGTCTTCGGCGCCGAAGCCGATGCCGACAAGGCAGCGGTGAACCTCTCCAGCCTGACCGACGACAACGACATGTCGGCACCGGACGGCCTGGTGTTCAGCCCGGCCACCGGCGTCTGCTGGATCCAGACCGACGACGGCGCCTACACCGACAAGACCAACTGCATGATGCTCGCCGCCATCCCCGGCAAGCTCGGCGATGGCGGCGCCAGGACGGTCAAGCACGGCGACAAGTCCGTCACCACCTACGTGGGCAAGACCCCGACGCCCACCACGCTGGCACGTTTTCTGGTCGGTCCCAAGGGCTGCGAGATCACCGGCTGGTGCGAGACACCCGATGGCCGTGCGGTGTTCGTCAACATCCAGCACCCGGGCGAAGGCACAGCCATGGCCGACGTGGGCAATCCGGCCAAGTACCAGAGCCAGTGGCCCGCCAACGCCGGTTACGGCGCTGGCCAGCGCCCGCGCTCGGCCACGATCGTCATCACCAAGAACGACGGCGGCGTGATCGGTTCCTGATCCCGCTTCGTTCCACTTCACAACCCGGCTTCGGCCGGGTTTTTTCTTGCCCGCTGTGAGGCCGACACCTGGTAACAACAGCAGCACCTGGTGACTGGCCGTGCACCCGTCGCAGCACTATGCTGAAACCCATGATCTCGCTGTCGCCCCTGCGATTTGTGATGTACACAAAGGAGCCATCATGCCAAACGGCATCTACCGCATCGAAAGTGAACGCCCCATCGTGAGCGCCCTCCTGCACGTGGCCATGGGAAAGAGCTGCGTGCTTGACGATGGGGAACTCGCGGTTGTGGTTGCAGCCAAGAGCCAGACGATCCCGCCGGGTCGGGAAATTCGGGTCGTCCACGTACCGACAGGCGAAATCGTGTTTCGCAAATCGGAGACCGTCCACGACATGTCCAACGAGGGCCCTGGGTGAACCGCCCGCGAACGGAAAAAATGGCGGTATGGCGGTATGGCTGTATGCAGCAACACATCCCAAAGCGACGACAGCGGGTGTGCCGCTGCGGTGAATGCCGATGAACGGAGCGCTTCAGTGCGCGGGCAGCGGCGGCGCAGAAGGCATGGTGCATCCGACGTGCTGCGCCATCACGCCCGTGAACACGGCCTCGACCTGGGCGGCGATCTGCTGCCAGTCCAGCTGGGCGACCTGCTGCCTCGCCCGGGTGCTGGCCTGGGTGATGTGCTGGGGCTGGGCGGCCAGTTCGCGGGCCAGTGCGACATACGCTGACGCATCTCCCGCCGGCGCCATCCAGCCGGTGACGCAGGGTTCCAGCCATTCGGCCGCCGCCGCGGTGTCGAAGGCGAGCACCGGCAGCCCGCTGGACAGCGCCTCCAGCGTGACGTTGCCAAAGGTCTCGGTCAGGCTGGGAAACAGGCACAGGTCGGCCGAGGCGTAACACGCCGCCAGCGCGTCCTGCCGCAACTGGCCCACAAACACCGCCGGGGGGCAGCGCTGCTGCAAGGCTTCGCGCTGCGGGCCGTCACCCACGAACACGAGCCGCACATCGCGGTGCACCGCGGCCATCGCTTCGAAAGCGCGGATCGCGATCTCCAGGTTCTTCTCAGCCGCCAGCCGGCCCACCACCAGCAGCACCAGGCTGGCTTCGTCGGCGCCCCACTGGGCGCGCAGTTCGCTACTGCGGCGCTCGGGCCGGAACAGCTGCGTGTCCACACCGCGCGCCACCACGCGGATGTTCTCGAAGCCGCTGGAGATCAGCTCGGCACACAGCGCGCGCGTGGGCACCATGGTGCACTGCGTGAGGTTGTGGAACTTGCGCAGGTAGGCCACGATGGGTTTCTTCAGCCAGCCCAGGCCGTAGTGCTGGCTGTAGCTGTGGAAATTGGTGCGGAAGTCGGAGGTCACGGGCAGTCGCAGGTGGCGCGCAGCCTGCAGCGCCGACCAACCCAGCGGGCCTTCGGTGGCGATGTGCACAAGGTCGGGCCGTTGCAGCGCCCAGGCCGAGATCAGGGCCTTCTTGCCCGGCAGGCCCAGCTTGAGCTGCGGGTAGCGCGGGATCGGCATGCCGCGCATCAGCACCTCTTCGAACCCGGCGTCCTGCGCGCCCAGGTCGGCGCGGGTCTGGCGCGGGCGCACGAGCTGCACCTGGTGGTTGCGCTCACACAGGCCCTGCACCAGCCGCGCCAGCGTGAGCGCCACGCCGTTGACTTCGGGTGGCCAGGTCTCGGTGACCACGGCCAGGCGCAGCGAAGGCCGGGCGGCCGGGAATTCCTGCACGAGGATGTTCTGTGAGGCGAGGTGGTTCATGCCGGCATCTTCCCGGGCTTGCACAACAGGCATATGGCAAACCGGCCCGCGCCGATGACAGACCTGTGCCCGCGCGATGACAAAGCGCCCCTGTCACCGGCCTTTCATCGAGTCTGCAGATCATGTCGCCACACCGTGCCCATTCCCCACCCCCAGGAGACCCGCGTGACGACTTTCCGCCAAGCCCTCGACATCCAGCGCCAGGACGACCACCGCTACTACCACCACCACCGCATCAACCAGTCGCTGCACTTCGTCAGCGCGATCAGTTTCCTGGTGGCCTACGCGTGGTTGCTGATCGACCCGGTGGTCTCGGCGCTGATCGCCTGGCTGTTCTCCATGGCCACGCGCCAGGCGGGCCATTTTTTCTTTGAACCCAAGGGCTACGACCACATCAACCAGGCCTCGCACGAACACAAGGAAGCCATCAAGGTGGGCTACAACCTGCAGCGCAAGATCGTGCTGATGGCCTTGTGGGCCGCCGCGCCGGTGGCGCTGCTGGCCTCGCCCGACCTGCTGGGCCTGATCGAGCCGCACAGCGACTGGACCGGCTATGCGCGCGACGTCGGCGCGGCCTGGCTGGTGATCGGGGTCGGTGGCCTGCTGTTCCGCACCGTGCACCTGTTCTTCATCCGCGACGTGCAGACCGGCCTGGTGTGGATGACCAAGATCCTGACCGACCCCTTCCACGACATCGCGCTGTACCACAAGGCCCCGCTGCAGCTGCTGCGTGGTGAGCTGCTCGACCCGGCCTACCACGGCCAGCGCGGCTGATCCCGCACCGGCAGCGACCGCCCGCCTTGACACGCTCAGACCTGGCGCCCGAGCAGCGTGCCGAGCACCTCGCGCAGGATGCCGCGGCGGATGTCCTTGTTGCTCTGCCCGCCGCCCTGCCCCCACCAGCCCTGTGTGCGCATGTCGCGGCCGGCGAGCACGAAGCGCTGCAGCACCTGCTCGAAGTCGGCGTCGCTGAAGTTCAGACTGAAGATCAGGCGCCCGGTGCCCACCCAGCTCAGGGCCAGCCCGTGCCAGCGCAGGTGGTACTGCAGCAGCCAGTTGTAGCGCGAGGGCTCGGTGTAGCCGATGGTCCAGATGCTGTGCATGTTCGTCGCGCGCATGGGCAGACCCTCGGCGGCCATGGTCTGATTGAAGCGCAGCGCGCGCGCGTCCCAGCGAGCCTCCTGGCCCTCATAGATGGCCTGCACCTCGGGCGTGTCCAGGCGGCGCAGGAACGCGTTCATTCCGCCCATCACATACGGGTGGGCGTTGAATGTGCCGCGCGCGAAACACAGGTCGGCCGGGCGCTCGGGGCGGTAGCGCTGCATCAGGTCGTGCCGCCCGCAGACCACGCCCACCGGGTAACCGCCGGCCAGTGTCTTGCCGTAGGTGACCATGTCGGCCTTCACGCCGAAGTATTCCTGCGCGCCGCCCGGCGCGAGCCGGAAACCGAGGAACACCTCGTCGAAGATCAGCACGATGCCGCGCTCGGTGCAGACCTCGCGCAGGCGCTGCAGCCAGGTGGTGTAGGCGGCCTTGTCGTAGCCGGCCTGGCGGCTGCTGTCGACCAGCGCCGAGTCGGCCGGGGCGTTGCGGTTGGGGTGCAGGGCCTGCAGCGGGTTGACCAGAACGCAGGCGATGTCCTTGCGGGTGCGCAAGACCTGCAGGCTGCGCTCGCTCATGTCGGCCAGGGTGTGGGTCTCGCGCGGGGGCAGCGGGTTGCCCGGGCCGGGCTGCACGTCTTCCCACCAGCCGTGGTAGGCGCCGCAGAAGCGCACCAGGTGTTGGCGCCGCGTGTGGTAACGCGCCAGGCGCACGGCCTGCATCACCGCCTCGGTGCCCGACATGTGGAACGAGACCTCGTCCAGCCCGGAGATCGCGCGCAGCCGCGCGATGTTGTCGGCCACGCAGGGGTGGTAGGCGCCGAGCACCGGCCCGAGCTCCTGCGCCATCGCTGCGCCCTCGGCCATGGTGGCCTTGTAGAAGTCCACGCCGAACACGTTGACGCCGTAGGACCCCGTCAGGTCGATGAAGCGGTTGCCGTCCAGGTCGGTCAGGCTCACGCCCTCGGCCGACTGCACGAACGCGCCCACCTTGAGCCGCTCGCTCACGATGGGGCTGAACTGGAAGGGCACGCGGTATTTGCCGGTGAACTGCAGGTCGGCCAGGCCCTCGCGCGCCTGCGCGGTGAGCGCCAGGGTTTTTTCGTAGCGCTGTGCAAAGCCGGCGCACAGGGTCTCAAACGCGGCGCGGCGCAACTGCGCGACCTCATCGGACACCCCGTCGCAGTTGAAGAAGCGCTCTTCGTCGTAGGCGTAGCCCGGCAGCAGCCGCGCCAGCCGCTTCGCCAAACGCGAATGGCCGGCGAGCGAGCGGTGCTTGGCGCGCGAGAGGTCGAGGCGGCGCTTGAGCGCGGGCAGACCCAGCGCGAGCGCGGCGGCCGGGAGTGCGTATTCGATGAAGGGCATGGCGATGACTGCTCCGTGACTGCAATCCCGCGTTTCTATTTCACCCCCATGACACCCGTATGAACCTGCGAGCCGCCGCTCAGCGCCTGGCGCTGAACGAAGACCTGAATTTCCTGCTGACCAACCGCGTGCCGCGCATCGCGCTCACGCGCTTCATGGGCTGGTGGAGCCGCATCCGCCACCCCTGGGTGCGCGATGCGTCGATGGCGGTCTGGAAAACTTTTTCCGACCTCGACCTGAGCGAGGCCAAACAATCCCACTTCGACAGCCTGCACGACTGCTTCACCCGCGAACTCAAACCCGGCCTGCGCCCGCTCGATGGCCGACCCGGTGTGCTGACCAGCCCGAGCGACGGCATCGTCGGCGCCTGTGGCCGCATCGAGGCCTTGCAGTACGGCACGGACGCCCAGCTGTTCCAGGCCAAGGGCTTCCCCTACCGGCTGCTCGACCTGCTGGGCGACAACGTGCCAGGGCGCGAGCTGGCGCGGCAGCTGCAGGGCGGCAGCTACGTGACGCTGCGGCTCACGTCCAGCATGTACCACCGCTTTCACGCGCCCTGCGACGCCACGCTCGAACACGTCACCTACATCAGCGGCGACACCTGGAACGTCAACCCGATCGCGCTCCAGCGCGTGGAGCGGCTGTTCTGCCGCAACGAACGCGCCGTGTTGCGGCTGCGCCGGCCCGACGGCGGCCTGCTGGTGCTCGTGCCGGTGGCGGCCATCCTGGTGGCCAGCATGCGCCTGCGCGCGCTCGACGTGCCGCTCAACCTGCGCTACCGCGGCCCCCACCAGCTGCCCTGCTCGGCCCGCTACCGGCAGGGCGATGAACTCGGCTGGTTCGAACACGGCTCCACCATCCTGGTGCTCGCGCCGCCGGGCCTGGCGCCCGACCCCTCGCTGCGCAACGGCCACCGCATCCGCATGGGCGAAGCCCTGCTTCAAACAAGCTCCCACACAAGTGACACCCCATGACCACCGTCGACCTGATCTATTTCAACGCCGGCGGCGGCCACCGCGCCTCCGCACTCGCCCTGCAAGCCGTGCTGCGTGAACAGGGCCGTACCTGGGACGTGCGGCTGGTCAACCTGTTCGAGGTGCTCGACCCCTCAGGCCGCTTCAAGCGCCTCACCGGCAAGGCACCGGAGGACTGGTACAACCAGCGCCTCGCGCGGGGCTGGACCCTGGGCATGGCGCACGAACTCAAGATCCTGCAGGGCCTGATCCGGCTCGCCCACC
>JAHIQV010000075.1 GCA_018903185.1 Gammaproteobacteria bacterium
ACGAGCTGGGCGTGGCCGAGCCGGTGATCCAGCAGCAGGGCGCGGACCGCATTGTGGTGCAGCTGCCCGGCGTGCAGGACACGGCCAAGGCCAAGGACATCCTGGGCCGCACCGCGACGCTGGAGATGCGCCTGGTGGACGAGAGCGCCGAAGGGCGCGCCGCCGCCGACGGCACGGGGCCGGTGCCGTTCGGCGCCGACCGCTTCCCGATGCGTGACGGGCGCCCGGCGATCGTCAAGAAGCAGGTGCTGGCCACGGGCGAGAACCTGACCGATGCGCAGGCGGGCTTTGACTCGCAGCAGCAGGAACCGAGCGTGACGCTCTACATGGACGCCAAGGGCGGGCGCGTCATGCGCGACGTCAGCCGCGAGAACATTGGCAAGGGCATGGCGATCATCCTGTTCGAAAAGGGCAAGGGCGAGGCGATTTCCGTGGCCACCATCCGCGGTGAACTGGGCAACCGCTTCCAGATATCGGGCAGCATGAACATCGTCGAGGCCAACGACCTGGCGCTGCTGCTGCGCGCGGGTTCGCTGGCCGCCCCGATGGAGATCATCGAGGAGCGCACCATCGGTCCGAGCCTGGGCGCCGACAACATCGCCAAGGGCTTCAACAGCGTGATGTGGGGCTTTGCGGTGATCGTGCTGTTCATGTGCGTCTACTACATGCTGTTTGGCGTGTTTTCCAGCCTGGCGCTGGGTTTCAACCTGGTGTTGCTGGTGGCGGTGCTGTCGATGCTGCAGGCCACGCTGACGCTGCCCGGCATTGCCGCCATGGCGCTGGCGCTGGGCATGGCGATCGACTCCAACGTGCTGATCAACGAGCGCGTGCGCGAGGAACTGCGCAACGGCGCGGCGCCGCAGTCGGCCATCAACGCGGGCTACGAACACGCCTGGGGCACCATCCTGGACTCCAACGTCACGACCCTGATTGCCGGTATCGCACTGCTGATTTTCGGCTCGGGCCCGGTGCGCGGGTTTGCGGTGGTGCACTGCATCGGCATCCTGACCAGCATGTTCTCGTCGGTGGTGTTTTCCCGCGGACTGGTCAACCTCTGGTATGGCCGTCAGAAGAAGCTCAAGACCGTGTCGATCGGCACCGTGTGGCGGGCCGGCGGCAAGGCACCCGCGATCAAGGCCGACTGAGCGGCACACCTTCAAGGAACCAGCATGGAGTTTTTCCGCATCCAGAAGGACATCCCGTTCATGAAGCACGCCATCGTGCTGAACGCGATTTCCGCCATCACTTTCGTCGCCGCGGTCGCGTTCCTCGTGCTCCGCGGACTCAACCTGTCGGTGGAGTTCACGGGCGGCACGGTCATGGAGGTGGCCTACGAGCAGCCGGCCGACCTGGCCGCCGTGCGCCAGGTGGTCGAGTCCCTGGGCTACGCCGATGTGCCGGTGCAGAACTTCGGCACGTCGCGCGATGTGTTGCTGCGCCTGCCGGTGCTGGCGGGCAAGAGCTCGGGCGAGCAGAGCGAGGCTGCACTGGCCGCGCTCAAGGCGCAGAACCCCGCGGTGGAGCTGCGCCGTTCCGAGTTTGTGGGCCCGCAGGTGGGCCAGGAGCTGGTGGAGGACGGCCTCAAGGCGCTGGCGCTGGTGATCGTCGGCATCATGATCTATCTGGCGGTGCGCTTCGAGTGGAAATACGCCGTCTCGGCCATCATCGCCAACCTGCACGACGTGGTCATCATCCTGGGCTTCTTCGCCTTCTTCCAGTGGGAGTTTTCGCTCGCCGTGCTGGCGGCGGTGCTGGCGGTGCTGGGTTATTCGGTCAACGAATCCGTGGTGATTTTTGACCGCATCCGCGAGAGTTTCCGCCGCCACCGCAAGAAGACGACGCCGCAGATCATCGACAACGCGATCACCTCCACGATCAGCCGGACCATCATCACCCACGGTTCGACCCAGATCATGGTGCTGTCGATGCTGCTGTTTGGCGGTCCGACGCTGTACTACTTCGCGCTGGCCCTGACCATCGGCATCCTGTTCGGCATCTATTCGTCGGTGTTTGTGGCCGCGGCCATCGCCATGTGGCTGGGCATCAAGCGCGAAGACCTGATCAAGCCGGGCAACAAGGCATCCGAGGTCGATCCCGGCGACCCCAACGGGGGGGCAGTGGTCTAAGCACAAACACCCGGACTCAGCCCACCTGTTCGTCGAAAGCTCTGAGTCCATTCGTGTCATACTGAAACCATCGTGTCCCTACCTGATCAGCACGTCTCTTCTCTGGCCAAGCAGGCGCGTGAACTCTTTGTGGTTCATGTGGGGCGTGCGCTTCCCGAAGTGGTCAAGGCCTGTGACACACGGCTGGCCACCATCCTCGATCAGGCCGGTCCGGCGCGCGAGATGCAGGAGCGCCGCGACGCCTGGCTGGCGTTCCAGAAAAACCAGACCACCTGGCTGAACCAGTCCCGCAAGGCTCTGCAGCGCACCCTGCTGCCGCAAGCGGCTTCGGACAGCCTGGCCAGGAACGAGCCGGGGCGGCTGGAGTTGATGGCCGAGGGCGCCATGGACGACCAGATCCTCGCTTCGCGACTGGCGATGCGTGTGCTGGACCAGGCTTCCACCGAACTCAACGAACTGCGCCTGCGCATCCAGCACCTGGAAAAACGCCAGGAGCTGCCGCGCGGTGACGTGCTGTTGCCCGACGTCGTGACCCGCATCCTGGTGGACCAGTGGCTGGATGCGCAGATGACCCGCGAGGGCTGGTTGCTGGTGCAGGACGCCCTGGCGCCGATGTTGGCCAAGCGAATGCACGAGGCCTACCAGGCGGCCAACGAACTCCTGGTCTCCAGCGGGGTGATGGAAAAGATCGACCTGCAGGCACTGGTCAGGCGCGCACCCGGGAGCCGTTCGAACGCGCCGGCCGGAGGCGATGCGGCTGCGCAGGTTGCGGATGGCGAAAGCCGTGGCGGTGCGACCGACCCATACGGTCCCGGGTCGGGGGCGGCACAGGCTTCGGGTGGCGTTCAGGGCAGCCCGGGCAGCCCGGGCAACAGGGACGCACAGCGCAGCGGCATGTCCTCCTCGGCCATGGGTGTGCACGAAGAAACCCGCATGATGACCAGCACTTCGCCGCTGGCCAGGGCCCGCATGCGGGCTCAGGGCGTGGTCGGTCGTCTCAAGCGCATGCTGATCGACCGGGTGGGTGGTGATTTTGAAGCGACGCAGTTGCTGCCACCCTCTCCCCACCTGGTGCAGGCGATGCAGCGCCTTGCCCCCGTGGTCAGTGTCGACGCCGGCTTGCCGCAGACCGGAAGCACCGGTTCGGGCGCGGTGTATGCGGACGCCTCCCATGTCGAGCGTGCGGCCACGGCCCTGCGCCAGCGCACCGTTGAACTCAAGCAGGCCGCCGAGACGCCCACCGAAAGGGCCACCATCGAGGTGGTGGCTCTGATGTTCCAGAGCATCCTGGCCGAGGAGCGCATTCCGGCCACCGTGCGGGTCTGGTTTGCCCGTTTGCAGATCCCGGTGCTGCGGGTGGCGCTGGCCGAACCCGAGTTTTTCAGTGCCCTGCAACACCCGGCGCGTCGCCTGATCGATCGCATGGGTTCCTGTGTCATGGGCTTCGAGTCCAATGTCACCTCGACCGCGCTGGAGATGGAAATCAAACGCGTGGTGCAGGTGATCGAACAGTACCCGGAAACCGGACGCCGGGTGTTCCAGCTGGTGTTCGACGAGTTCCAGAAGTTCCTGTCCACCTACCTCAGCGAACAGGGCAGCGCCAGCCGGTTCGTCTCGGTGGCCCAGCAGGTGGAGCAGAAGGAAACGCTGTCGGTGCAATACACCATCGAGCTGCGCAAGCTGCTCGACGACCTGCCGGTGCGCGACGAGGTGCGCCAGTTTCTGTTCAAGGTCTGGGTCGAGGTGCTGGCGGTGGCCAGTGTCAAGTTTGGGCTCAAGCACGAAGAAACCGCGTCGCTCAAGCGGGTCGCCTCCGAGCTGTTGTGGGCGGCGAGTGCCAAACCCAACCGCAACGACCGGGCCCGGGTGATCCAGCAACTGCCCAGCATCCTGCAACGCTTGCGCCAGGGCATGGGCTTGCTCGGCTACCCGGCCGGCCTCCAGGACCAGCACATCAAGTCGGTCAGCGACACCCTGGCCGATGCGTTCATGTCGCGCACGGAGCCGATCTCGCAGGAAAGCCTGGACAAGCTCTCCGAGCGCCTGGCCAACCTGGAAGACTTCCTGCCGGAAAGCGGTACGGGCGATCTGGACCTGGACAACGAGAGCATCGAGATGATCACTGGCGTGGACTCCAGCAACATCGAGGTGATCAGGCACGGTGGCAGTCAGCCCAACGAGGCGATGCGGGCCTGGGCGGTGGAGCTGCAGATCGGCTCGTGGTTCGGTCTGGACCACAATGGCAAGCTCAACAGCGTGCAGCTGGCCTGGCGCAGCGACCGTGGCCAGCTCTACATGTTTGTGACCAACAGCGGGCGCTGTTTCCTCGTGCAGGCCAGTCGCGTGGCGGCCTATCTGCAGGCGGGCTTGCTGGTGCCGAGCGAAGACGAGGCGCTGACCGTGCGCGCCACGCGCGATGCGCTCGCCAAGCTGGACGCGAACCCCGAACGGCTGTTGAGCTGATCGTTCTGGCTTGAAGGCAGCTCGCTCGGGAGGCCGTTGCGGGTGTCAGCTCTGGCCTGTTCGCTGAAACAGGCCACCCGGAAGCCGCCCCACCCAGCCGTCCAGTTCCAGCTCCAGCAAGCGTGCCTGCAGGGTCGCGGTGTCGAGTCCGGTGCGCGCCTGCAGGGCGTCCAGGCTCACCGGGTCGTGGCCCAGGGCGTCGAGCAGGTCGTCGGCGGGTGGCTCCGTGGGGGAACCTTCCTCCGGAACCGCCGGTGTACCCATTCGAAGGTCTTCCAGGATGTCCTGGGCCGATTCGACCAGTTTGGCGCCTTGGCGGATGAGTGCATGGCAACCGCGCGACTGGGGTGCATGGATGGAGCCGGGAATGGCAAACACCTCGCGGCCCTGTTCCGCGGCCATGCGGGCGGTGATGAGCGAGCCGGACTGCAGCGCTGCTTCGACCACCAGGGTGCCCTGGGACAGGCCGGCAATGATGCGGTTGCGCTGCGGGAAGTTGGCGGGCAACGGGGATGTGCCGAGTGGGAATTCGCTGACGATGGCCCCGTGTTCGGCTATGCGGTGCGCGAGGTTGAGGTGCTGCCTGGGATAAACGCGGTCCAGTCCGGTGCCCACCACGGCGATGGTCCTGGCACCCGCCGCCAGGGCGCCTTCATGGGCCGCGCCATCGACCCCGAGCGCCAGACCCGACACGATGCACAAGCCGGCCTGACCCAGGGCCTGGGCGAACTGGTGGGCGTTGGCGGCGCCCTGGTGGGTGGGGTTGCGGCTGCCGACGATGGCGAGTTTGCGCGGGTGGCTCAGAGCCTGCAGATCCCCCAGCACGTACAGCAGCAGGGGCGGGTCGGCCATCTGCAGGAGTTCGGGCGGGAAGCGTGCGTCGCCCAGACTCAGCAGGTGGTGACGGTCGGATTCGGCCAGCCAGCTTTGCAGGCGCTCCAGCGCCGGTTCCAGTTTGTCAGGGATCTGCTGCAGGGCCTGAGCGGTGCGGGCGCCGACCACCGTCTGCAGCGCCGCCGGGCTTTGCGCGAAAACGGCATCTGGCAGGCCAAACGCGGCGAGCAGTTTGCGCGCCGTCTCGTTCCCGACACCGGGAGTCAGCAGCAGCCTCAGCCAGGCGGCCAGCTCGTCTCTGGCCATGGGGTGTCAGGGGTTGACGAAGCGGTCGCCCACCTTGACCCCATCGTTGATCTGCAGGACCAGCGCGTAGGACACTTTGTCGAAGGTGCGGAACACCATCATCAGGCCGTTGCGTTCGCCGGGCAGTCGCAGCATGGGGCGGCTCTCGTCGGTCTTGTCGGCCACCAGGTTGGTGTCGCGCAGCAGGGCCAGCACATGGCCGTTTTCCATGCCGTGCTCCCGGCCGCGGTTGATGGCCACGACCTGGTTCTGGGACGCAAACGTCACCGCGTTGCCGTAGACCGAGACGATCTGCCCCGCCTGGGTGCTGCCAGGGGCACGAGGGACGTAGTTGCTGAACTCGCGCGGCGGCTCGGGCAGCAGGCGGTCGCCCACGCGCATTTCTTCTTTGGCCTGCACGATGTCGATGGTGGCGGGCACCAGTTCCGTCGCCGGGGCTGCGGAGGTGTTGGCCGTTGGCACCGGCTGGACGGCGACGCGGCCTTCTTCGCGGACGAGAT
>JAHIQV010000076.1 GCA_018903185.1 Gammaproteobacteria bacterium
GCACGAGGCCGGTGTAGGGCAGGGCGCTGCCGTCGCCGAGGATCACGGTCTGGTCGCTGCGGTCGATGGCCTTGACGGTGACGCCGGTGCGCAGCGCGATGTTCTTGCGCGCCAGCATCTCGGGCGCGCGCATCACCAGTTGGGCCGCTTCGATCTCGCCGGCCATCCAGGCCTTGGAGAGCGGCGGGCGGTGGTAGGGGCCGTGAGGTTCGTCGCCCAGCAGGGTGATGGGGCCTTCGAAGCCACCGGTACGCAGGGCTTCGGCCGTCATCACGCCGGCCTGGCCCGCGCCCACGATGACGATGCCGGCGCTGGCTTTGGTGCTCATTCCTGGCATTCCGGCAGGTGCACCACGGCGCCTTCCAGCGCGGGGCCGGCCTTGATCTGGCAGGCCAGGCGGCTGTTGGGGCGGCGCTCGGCCACCACGTTCTCCAGCATGTCCAGCTCGCCCTGCGAAGGCGCGGGCAGCACGCCGGCCAGCAGGTCGTCCACGTAGCAATGGCAGGTGGCGCAGGCGCAGGAGCCACCGCATTCGCCGACGATGCCGTCCACGCCGTTGGCGGTCGCGCCCTGCATCAGGCTCCAGCCGTCGGCGAGGTTGAGGGTGGTGGACTGGCCGTTGGCCTCGATGAAGGTAATGTTTGCCATGGTGTCTCCAGAAAACCAGGACTTACGCAAAAGCGCCCCAACGTCGTTGCTTCTCCTTGCCGTACTGCTCGTACTGTCTGCGTCGAAGCGCCTAGTTGGGACACTTTTGCGTAAGTCCTAAAAACAAATAAGGCGCTGCCCGGTGACAGGCAGCGCGATGGTAAGTGAGGCGCCTTAAACGGCTCTGAGTTCGAGCACCAGCGGGCTGCGGAAGGTGCTGGAGGGCATCCACGGCAACTGGTCGGCCACGCGGCTGTAGTCGGGCACCACCTTGTGGAACTCGTCGAAAGCGATCTTCACCGCCAGGCGCGCGATCGCCGTGCCCAGGCAGGCGTGCACACCGCCGCCAAAGCCGAGGTGGCCGCGCGGCTTGCGGCCGATGTCGTAGACGTCGGGGTTGGGGTACTGGCGCTCGTCGCGGTTGCCGCTGCCGTAGGCCAGGCAGACGAAGTCGCCTTCCTTCATGGTCTGGCCGTGGATGTTCACGTCTTTCATCAGGCGTCGGCGGAAGCGTTGGGCCGAGGTGTTGAAGCGCAGGCTTTCTTCGATCGCGTCGGGCAGCAGCTCGGGGTTGGCCACCACGGCTTTGCGGGCTTCGTCGTAGGTGGCGAGGTTGTAGGCGAACATCATCATGAAGCCGCCGAGCGATTCGACGCCGGCCATGATCAGCGTGGTGGTGGTCAGCAGCACCTCGCGGTCGTCCAGCCGGTCGCCGTCGATCTCGGCCAGCGCGAAGTTGCTGATCAGGTCGTTGCGCGGCTCGGCGCGGCGCATCGCGATCACCTTGGCGGCGTATTCCTGCATCCAGTTGTAGGCGGCGATGTGCTCAGGGCCCTTGGCGCGGGTGCGGGCGTCGCTCTGCACCATCAACACAGCGTTGTCGCGCACGATCTGTTCGTCCACGATGGCCTCGCCGCCCATGGGCAGGCCGAGCGCGGCCATCAGCACCTTCACCGTGAACTGCGACGAGACTTCCTTGAAGTCGAACTGCTTCGTGCCCTTGAGCTGGCCAAACACCTGCCTGGCCACATCGCGGATGGGCTCTTCCAGCGCGAGCAGGTTGCGCTTCATGAAGGCGTGCTGGATCAGGCCGCGCAGGCGGTCGTGTTTCGGTGGGTCGGAGCTGCCGAGCGTGGCGCCGGCGCGGCCGGGCAGCTCGGTCATGAGGTTGCCGCTGGCGCTGGAGTAGGTCTGCCAGTCCTGGCCGGCGGAGACGATGTCCGCGTAGCGCGAGAGGATCCACATCTGGGCTTCTTCGCTCCAGAAGCAGGGCGCCTCGTCACGCAGGTGCTTGTAATAAGGGAAGGGGTCGGCGTCAACGGCCGGCGAATACGGATCGAAATGGAAGCTCATGGCTGTGTCTCCTGTGGGTGGAATCCGGTACGGACTGTAGGCCTCCTGGCGCCGATTGGCACTGCACTTAGAAGGGATAATTCTTGTACTTTTGAATCAAGGTGTTCCGCCATGCCTCAAACGAACGACACCCCGCCACGCACCCGGTCATCCCGCGGCCAGCCCGTGGCCATCCCGCGTTTTGCGCTCTATGGCGAGGCCGCGGCACCCGGCCAGGACATGCTGCACATCGAGTCGGTGGCGTCGCGCAGCCGGCTCTACCACTGGGAGATCGAGCCCCACGTGCACCAGGGCCTGTACCAGATCCTCTGGCTGCAAAGGGGTTCGGCCGAGGTGGTGCTGGACGAATGGCGCGCCTCGGTGGCCGGGCCGGCCGCCATCGTGGTGCCGCCGGGGGTGGTGCACGGCTTCGTTTTTGCGCCCGAAACCGATGGCCGCGTGCTCACGCTCAGCGCGCGGTTTCTGGTGGAGGGGGAGTTCCAGGCCGTGGGGGAGGCGTTCCAGGCGCTTTTTTCGGCGCCGGGCGTCTTGCATTTTTCGCCCGACGATGGCGAGGCCCAGCGCCTGAGCGTGCAGCTTGGCGAACTGGCCGCCGAGTTCGCCTTGCCCGGCTCGGCCGATGCGCCGGTGGTGCAGTGGCTGGCGCGGGCCGTGGTCTGGCGCCTGGCCCGCGCGAGCGAGCAGGGCCTGCGCGAAGGCGGCGAGCGCGACCACCAGCACCAGGCGCTGTTCACGCGCTTCCTGCTGCTGGTGGAGCAGCATTTTCTA
>JAHIQV010000077.1 GCA_018903185.1 Gammaproteobacteria bacterium
CCCCGCTGATGCTGCCCCCGGCCGAACGCCGCCGGGCCCCGGTGACGGTGACGGTGACGGTGGCGCTGGCGCTGGCGGCCAGTGAAGAAGCCATCCGCGCATCGGGTCAGGAACCCGGCGGTTTGCGCGCCGTGTTCTGCTCGGCCCACGGCGACCTGCCCATCATCGACCACCTCTGCAGCACGCTGGTGCACACGCCTCTGCTGGTATCGCCGACCCGGTTCCTGCATTCCATCCACAATGCGCCCGTGGGCCTGTGGAGCATGCTCAACAACAACGTCCACGCCAACACCGCCGTCAATGGCGCCGGTCACAGTTTTGCCAGTGGCCTGCTGGAGGCCCTGGTGCTGTGCGAGGCCGAACGCTGCCCGGTGCTGCTCACGGGCTACGACACCGCCGCGGTGGGCGCACTGAAACACACCACCCGCAGCGAGGGCGCTCTGGCGGTGGCGCTGGTCCTGAATCCGGAAAGCACCCGCCACACACAGGCCACCTGGCGCTGGCGGCTGGCAACGGGTCGCGTCGCCGAGCCGGACCTGCGCAGCGACGCGGCGCGCGCGCTGGGCGGCAACGGCATGTCCAGCGCGCTGCCGGTGTTCGAGTCGCTGGCGCGGGAAGAACGGGCATCGCTGGCGCTGCCGCTCTCGCTCCATCAAACCCTGTGCATCGATGTCGCCGCGCCAGATGACGATGCCCCGGCGCAGCGACATCCGGCCACCGCCGATGCCCTGGGCGGCCGATGAAACAAGCCGTTCCGAACCGCGTTTGAGGCGATACTCCACCATGGTCAACACCCCTCCCCTTCACGACGTCGTCATCCTCGGTGGCGGCCTGGCCGGGCTCACGCTGGCCATGCAACTGAAACGGCGCGAACCGGACATCGACATCCTGGTGCTG
Source organism: Gammaproteobacteria bacterium (assembly GCA_018903185.1). Classification (GTDB taxonomy): domain Bacteria; phylum Pseudomonadota; class Gammaproteobacteria; order Burkholderiales; family Burkholderiaceae_C; genus Hydrogenophaga. The sequence continues at coordinate 898 of JAHIQV010000077.1, forward strand.
GAGCGGCGCGCTCACCCGGTTCCCGAGGCCATCCACAAGATCGGCGAATCGTCCGTCGAAATCGGCGCGCACTACTTCGACAAGGTGCTTGGCCTCGGCGAACACCTCAGGGACAAGCAACTGCGCAAGTTTGGCTTCCGCTTCTTCTTCTCCGAAGGTCGGCGCGACATTGACCAGGTCACCGAGATCGGCGCCAGCCGCCACCTGTCGGTGCCCAGCTACCAGATGGACCGCGGCATTTTCGAGAACTTCCTCGCGATCGAAGCCCAGAACCGGGGCATCCGCTTTGTCGAGACCGCCATGGTGCGGCAGGTCGAACTGACCGACGGGGAACCGGGTTCCCATGCGACGCACCAGGTGGTTTACGAACATCAGGGCGCATCCCACACCGTCAACGCGCGCTGGGTGGTGGACGCCTGTGGCCGCGCCGGCCTGCTCAAGCGCAAACTGAACCTGGCCGAACTCAACGACCACCCGGCCCATGCGGTCTGGTTCCGCATCAAGGACCGCATCCACATCGACGGCTGGAGCGACAACACCGCCTGGCGCGAGCGCTGCGACCCGCAGGCGCGCTGGCTCTCCACCAACCACCTGGTGGGCGCCGGCTACTGGGTCTGGCTCATCCCGCTGTCGTCCGGCTCCCACTCGGTTGGCATCGTGGCCGATCCGGCGATCCACCCGCTGGACCGCATGGACAGCTTCGACAAGGCCATGACCTGGCTGGAGCAGTACCAGCCGCTGCTGTTCGACGAACTGGACCCCAAGCGGCACCTGCTGCAGGACTTCGCCTTCTTCAAGCGCTTCTCCTATGGGTGCAAACAGGTGTTTTCGGCCGACCGCTGGGCGCTCACCGGCGAGGCCGGCCTGTTCCTGGACCCTTTCTATTCACCGGGCAGCGACTTCATCGCCATCAGCAACACCTACATCACCGAGCTGATCGCCATGGACCGGCGCGGCGAGCGGCTGGGCGCACGCACGCAGATCTTCGACCAGCTGTTCCATTCCTTCTATGACAGCACCATGGTGCTGTACCAGGACCAGTACCCGCTGTTTGGCGATCCGGAAGTGCTGCCGGTCAAGGTGATCTGGGACTACACCTACTACTGGGGCGTGCTGGCCCAGTTCTTCTTCCACCAGCGCCTGACCGATCTCTCGTCGCTCGCGGCTTTGCGCAGCGAACTGGCCGAGTGCCAGCAAATCAACGTGCTGGTGCAGGCGTTCCTGCGCCAGTGGTCGCTGGTGAGCCAGAAGCGCAACCCGGCGGTGATGCTCGACCAGGCCGAGATACCCTGGTTCGCGGAACTCAACCGCAGCCTGAACGACGATCTGGACACCGAAGCATTCCTGGTGCGCATCCGCGAATCCCATGCGCGCCTGAAACAGCTGGCTGGCGAGATCATGCTGCGGGCCCTGGCCGATCATCCGGACCTCAACGCCGACGAACTGGCCGCGTTGCTGCCGGCGACCGCTGATGCGCCGTCGCGCTCGAACGGCGCCCGCATGCTGCCCGAAACGGTTTTCTGAAGACCCGGACCGCCCACCGCCCTACCGGTGCCACGGCCTCGTGGCGCTGCATCCGCCGCCAGCTTTCCATCCGGTCGGAGAGACTATCATTCGGGGCTTCCAGCCGCCCATCGGCATTCCAGAGTCCCATCCCATGAATCCAAAGGCCCAGGGGGAACCAGGCCCAACCTGCGACGTGCTCGTGATCGGCGGCGGCCCGGCCGGCTCGACCGTGGCCAGCCTGCTGGCCGAGAAGGGGCACCACGTGGTGGTGCTCGAAAAAGCCCACCACCCCCGCTTCCACATCGGCGAATCCCTGCTGCCGGCCAACCTGCCGCTGTTCGAAAAGATGGGCATCGCCGATCAGATCAGGGCGATCGGCATGCACAAGCCCGGCGCCGAGTTCGTGTCGCCCGATCACGATTGCACACAGACGTTTCATTTTGCCGATGCCTGGGACAAGTCCATGCCCAGCGCCTACCAGGTCCGACGCGCGGACTTCGATCACATCCTGTTCCGCCACGCCACCGGCAAGGGTGCCGTGACGCACGAAGGCGTCAAGGTCACGAAGGTGGATTTTCTGGCCCAGGGCGGTGCCGACGTCAGCGCCCGCTGCGACGACGGTCACGAGATGCAATGGCGCGCGCGCTTCGTGATCGACGCCTCGGGGCGCGACACCTTTCTCGCCAACCGTTTCAAGATCAAGCAGCGCAACCCGCGCCACAACAGCTCGGCCGTGTACGCGCACTTTGACGGCGCACAACGGCGCGAAGGCGCCGACGAGGGCAACATCACCATCTTCTGGTTTGCCCACGGCTGGTTCTGGTTCATTCCCCTCACCAACGGCACCACCAGCATCGGCATGGTGACCTGGCCGTACCACATGAAGACGCGCGGGCAGCGCAGCCTGCAGCAGTTCATGATGGACAACATCGCCACCTGTGCGCCGCTCGTCGAGCGCCTCAAGGACGCCCGCCAGGTCAGCCCGGCGGAGGCCACCGGCAATTTCTCCTACGTTTCGCAGCGCAACCACGGTGCCAGCTACCTGATGCTGGGCGATGCCTACGCCTTCATCGACCCGGTGTTTTCTTCCGGTGTCTGGCTGGCCATGCACAGCGCGGTGGTGGGCGCCGACACCGTCGACACCTGCCTGCGTGAACCGCGGCGGGCCGCTGCAGCGCTCAAGCGCTTCGACCGCATCATGCGCCACGGACCGCGCGAGTTTTCCTGGTTCATCTACCGCGTCACCAACCCCATCATGCGCGACTTCCTCATGGGTCCCCGGAACGTGCTGCGGGTCAAGGAAGCGATCCTGTCGGTGCTCGCGGGCGACGTGTTCGGCAAGACGCCGATCTGGCGCTCCATCCTGGTGTTCAAGGCGATGTATTACACCGCCAACATCCTTCAGCCCAAGCGCGCTTTCATGGCCTGGCAGCAGCGCCGCTTCAACATCCGCAAGGTGGACGACCCCGCCATGTACAACGCATGACACCCAAGCACAGCCGTCGTCCGGCACGGCATCCCTTGCAGCGGCTCGCCGCCTGTGCCTTGCTGCTGTGCAGCGCTGGCCAGACCGCACACGCCGCCGAAGAAAAGCCCCTGTGGGAAGCCGGCATCGGCGTGGCCACGGTCAGCTTCCCGGCTTACCGGGGGTCGGACCAGCACCACAACTTTCTCCTGCCCTCGCCCTACTTCGTCTACCGCGGCGAGTTCCTGAAGGCCGATCGGGATGGCGTGCGTGCGCAATTGTTCGACTCGGATCGTGTGGAACTGACCTTCTCGGCCGCGCTCTCGCCGCCGGCCTCCAGCGATGACATCCGCGCACGCGCCGGCATGCCGGACCTGAAGGCGAACTTCGAACTCGGGCCGCAACTGAACCTGACCCTCTGGCGCACCGACGATCGCGCCCGCCAGCTCAAACTGCTGCTGCCCCTGCGCTCGGCCTTCACGCTGGAGAAACAGTCCCGGAGCCTGGGCTGGGTGGTGCATCCCAAGCTCAACATGGACATCAGCGACCTGTCCGGCTTCCCCGGCTGGAACCTGGGGCTGCAGCTCGGACCCCTGTTCGGCGACCGCAAGCAGCACGACTACTTCTACGGCGTCGATACCGCCTACGCCACCAGCGACCGGCCGGCCTACGCCGCGGGTGGCGGCTTTGCGGGCATGCAGGCCATCGTGGGCGTGTCCAAGCGCTACCCGAAACACTGGGTCGGTGCCTTCCTTCGCTACGACAACCTGAGCGGCGCCCGTTTCGTGGACAGTCCCCTGGTGCGCACCCGGAACTACGTCGCCGCCGGTGTGGCGGTGTCCTGGATCCTGGGTGAATCGACGACGCGTGTCCTGGTAGATGAGTGAGCACCAGCCGCCGGGCCGTCCGCTGTGGACGCTGTACGAGCATGTCGCCATGCTCATCGGGCTGGGCAGCCTGGCCGCGCTGTGTCTGGCCTGGCTGCCGTTTGCCATGCTGTTGCACCCGGTGCTGCCGCGAGCGCTCGGTGAACGCCTGGGTCGCCAGGTCATCATGGGGGGGTTCCGCGTCTACCTGCGGCTGCTCGGCGCCTTGTGCGCCTGCCGTTTTGACCTGACCGCGCTGGACACCCTGCGCGACCAGGGGCCGCTGATCATCGCGGCCAACCACCCGTCCCTGCTCGACGCGGTGCTGATCATCTCGCGGCTGCCCAACGTGGTCTGCGTCATGAAAGCGGGCCTGATGCGGCATCCCTTGTTCGGTTCGGCGGCGCGACTCGCGCGCTACATCCGCAACGACGGCATGTTGCAGATCGTCCAGCAAAGCCGGGAGGCGCTGCAGACCGGCGCGCAGGTGCTGATGTTTCCCGAAGGTACCCGCACCAAGGCTTTTCCGCTGGACCCGCTGACGCCGACGCTGGGGCTGATCACCAGGCGCTCGGGCGCCCCGGTGCAGACCGTGATCCTGGAGTTTTCAACCCCCTACCTCGGCAAGGCCTGGCCCCTGTTCCGCAAGCCAACGCTCCCGCTGCACTGCCGCGCCCGCCTCGGTCGCCGGTTCGACGCCCCCAACGACCACCA